>SLFV01000140.1 GCA_007124075.1 Roseimaritima sp. | reverse complement strand
TGCTGATTTCGATTCCAAGCAAGGCGGTTGACGAAGCATCGGCGAATCAATGCGGCAACCCCCTGCTTGTTTTCCGCGGACCGGAAGTCGCCGTGAAGGCTGATTCTCTCACCGGGCTGGGATCAATGGGAAACGCTAGTCTGGGTAACAGCGGGTACCAGTGGACGGCTGGAGATTTCGGATTCGCTGGCATTTTGCGACGGTCCCGCTGCTTCCAGGGCTTTCAGGACGTCGGCCTGGGACACCAAATCACGAAGGATGATCGGCCGGTTTGGGGCGTTGCCGGGGTAAATCGCCAGCAGCGGAATCGATTGCGTCTCTAGCTCTAGCAGCTTCTGCTTGATTCGCTCGTTGTGGTCAGTCCAATCCGCCAGCATCGGGACCGCTTCTAACGACTGCAGCATTTCCTTGGTCGGTTGCGTATTGATCGCGGTGTGATAATTCCACTTGCAGGTCAGGCACCAGTCCGCAGTGAAATCAATCATCACAGTTCTTCCCTCAGCCTGCAACTGCGTTAATCTTGCTTCGTCGAAAGGTTCCCAAGCCACCACGGTTTCGATGTTTGCGGGCACTAGCAGGCGGAAGGAAAGCACGCCAATAATTGTCGCTGTGACGATTCCACCCGACCACGCCGTTAAACGCTTGGGCAGGGTTTCCCAGGATGGGACGCGACCAATCCACCAGCACGCAAACCAGACTCCGATCAGCAGGATGAAGACGGGTAAGTGGTAATCTTTGGAAAACGTGGAAAGAAAAAACGCCACCGTACCCAGCAAAACGAAAGCTAGTAGCTGTTTCAGCGTATCCATCCAGGCCCCCGGTTTGGGCAGCCAACTGGCCAGACGCGGGCTGATTCCGATCAGCAGGAAGGGAAACGCCATGCCGACGCCCATCGCGGTGAAGATCGCAAAAACCAAGGAGGCGGGTTGCCCCAGCAGGAGACTAAGTACTAACCCCAACAAAGGCCCACCGCATGGCGTGGCGATGACTGTGGTGAATAACCCTTTGAAAAACGAGCCCGAGAATCCCTCCTGTTTTTGCAGTTCCTGCGAAGCCTTCCCCGATGCAAAACCTGGTACGGGTAGTTCCCAAACCCCCAAAAAACTAAGGGCCATCGCGAAGACCAGCACTGTCAGCGTCAATTTGAACTCGATGTAGGTAAACTGTTCGCCCCAACCAAACGAGAATAACGAAACCCCGATCGCCAGAACCCAGAACACGGTCAGCACGCCTAACGAATAGGCTAAATTACTGGCCAACAACTCGCGACGGTTCTGACCAGCCTGCTCCGTGATTGACATAAGTTTTAGGCCAAGCACCGGCAGGACACAGGGCATTAGATTCAAAATCAGACCCGCGGCAAATGCCATCGCAACCATCATGACCAGCGAATAGCGGGCTACATCCCCGGCACCACTTTCATCGGTTCTTAGGGCCGTGGTGACCGACGCTTCCTGCCAGGGATGCGTTTCCAATTGGTCCAGAACGTCCGCACGTTTGGCCACTTCAAAATGGACGGGTGTCGCTTGGCTACCCGCTTGCGAATCAACACGCAGCGTGGTCTTGAACCGCAACGCCTTGGGCAGCAAACAACTGGTGTCCGTGCAGGCCTGGTAGGCAACGAACCCCTCCAGCGGGTATTCCCCCGGTGCCATGTCCTTGGGTACCTGGAAATCAATCGTCCAGGTCACCTCGCCTTCCTGATAGGTCGCCTCACCCGATGGACCGTTGATCGTCACAGGCGGTTCCGACGGGGTGGGCAGGCCGGGTTGCAACGAATGACGCCGCGTCAACACAAAATTAGTTGACATCGGGGCATCATCGACCGCGGCGGGATAAACGTGGTAACTACCCTGGGGCGCGGCCGTCAGCAGCAGTCGGAATCGATCGCCAGCCTGGACCGTCCCCGGTCGCAGTTGACCCTGCCACTGAATCGGATAGGTGCCATCGCGAAAACTGCTTGCCGCATCGGCGGATTCGAACTTGCCGTCATATTTAGCCACCAACTCCTGTTCGAACGGCAGGCACGAACCGTCTGTCTGGCAGACGAGCCCACGAACGTTCAGATTTATCGAGATAGCCTCAGGTGTGGTTTTGGGAGCGAGTTTCAGGGGAGCCGTCCATCGCACCTGCGATTCATGTTCTTCAATCGTCACCCCGGGGAAATCAGGCGTTTGGCTACGCTGGGGATCCGAATCGGGCACAAAGGCACCGGCCACCTGGACCCCGGACGGCGGATCGACCTTGATCTCGGTCCGCAGTGGTCCTCCCGGAGGTTGCGTTACCGAATAGACGTGCCATCGACCTGACAGTACGGCATCGACATGCAGCCGCGCCGACGTCCCGTCCGTGTCGATTTGAAAGCTGGCCGAGAGCGAGATCGGTTCTGTCTGCTCCGCAGTGTCCACGTCTTCCGGGAAGGTAATCTGCGGAAATTGCCCCCAAGCGGGTTTGGTTCCGATTCCATGCCCACAAACGCTGGCCAGCAAGGTCAGCCAAAAACCCGCCAGCGCGATTACAGCCGTCCCACTGACGATTCCAAAGCGTGTTGTCACAGCTTGCATGATTCGTTGCATTCGATTTGAAAACTGTCGTAAGGTTTGCGGAGTCGCAGAAGAGTAAGCTACCCAAATGCCTTCTCGATCCATTTTTTATCGATCCCTCGCTAAGACGAGCGGCAGATGAATATGCACCCGCTGCCCTCATATTAATCGTTAATAGGCCACGGAAAAATCATGACTGGAGCTCGCCTACAGGAAATAATTTACCGCAAATCGACACAGATCGTCGATGCGTTGTTGCGCCAATGGCAGCAACCACGGGTCCCTGTCGCCATTGTCCGATCGCTGCCGCCCCCACTCCAGCCAGTTTAGCAAAGAAAAGATGGCTGTCGCATCAGCAAGGACGCGAGCCAACTCCGCTTCGCTATCATGCAATGGACAAAAAGACGCCATCCCCGCCAGGGCGATCGGCCAGTACTGCTGATCAATTTGTCGACGCCAATCCTGAATTTCAGTCAGATTGGTCGTTCGTGGATTGGTTTGCATGGCAAAACTGTGTACCAACCTTGCCAAATCGACGGCGGGAGTATCGACTCGCAGCGTGTCAAAATCGATCAGGCCGGTAACGCGATCTCCGGAGAACAAAATGTTGTCCAAGTGGACATCACGCAGGCAAAATCGTAAGTCCCACGTTTGCGTCGCCGCCTCTGCTAGCTGCGTGGAGAGCTCCTTTCCGCGTCGATTCCAGACCAATTGCAATGACGAAGCAGCTTGGGACATCCAGTCGACGCAGCCAGCCGGGAAGCGAGACCAGTTCAATACATCCTGTGACGTCCATTGTTTGGCTTTGCGCAGACGATCCACGATTGCCGGAGCGCAAGCCCGTCTGCCGGGCAAGGTCGACGTCGCGGCGTGAAACTGCCCCAACGCGTTGGCTGCGCACCGCAGGGCAACATGGACGGGCGGTTGTCCGACGCTTGCCGCCCAGGGACAGCCGCCAATCCAGTCCCGCATTTCCCACAACCGTCCCGAATAGTGGGCGATCGTTGATCCGTTGTCGGCCGGATAGAAACAAGGTAACAGCTTGCAACCGGCCTGCCTGGTCGCGGTTATCCACTGCTGGACGTGTGCCACACGCTCTGGACAGCTACCGGGAGGCCAGGCACGCAGCAGCGTTT
>SLFV01000416.1 GCA_007124075.1 Roseimaritima sp. | reverse complement strand
TGCCTCCGTATCAAGCGATCAATGAACAGGGTTGGAAAGGCCATCGTCGCCGCTTGGCATCGCGAATTGTGCGTCGTGATGACCCGCGATTTGAAACCGCAATCACCGCCAGTGAGTTCTCCAATTTTTACGGACGTGTTCTAGCGGTCTCAAAAACGCTGGGGGAACACTTTACCGAAGCCGATTTTTTACCTGTTGGTGCAAAGCCTGGTTTGGCGGCTGCGGTCCGCCAGGGGTATACATTGGTGCCCGTTGCGGACCGGGACATCCTGGGAGTCGATAATTTGGAGACTGAAGATCGCATCGCGATAATTCGAGCGGGAAATAATGCATTATCGGGCGATGCGACGTTTGCATCCAGCATAGGAGCGGCGCAACATGTGGCCAATGCGATCCTGCCTAGCGTAAGAATCGCAAGACGTTCCATGGCTGGACAGACGGTGTTGGAGATTCGCGCTGACCAAGTGGCGCGGTTGCAGGCCGCCTTGTTTGAATCTCGGCAGGATGATCAGTATCAACTGATCGCCATCGGTTTACCCCGCGAAATGGCGGACCCGCAGGGTGCACGTGATCAAGCGGTAACGGACATCCGGTCCTTTGATCCACTGGAAAATGTGAGCGTGACGGAATTCTACATTGGCGGACAACGCACGCAGCGTTACTTCCTGGGGGGCACTCCGTGACGTTTAAAGCTTGGCAGCAAGGCAGGCGGCATCGACCTGGCACCGTTTTGATTCTGTTTGCGTTATTGCTGTTTGCGATCATGGCGCTGGCAGCTCTGGTGATCGACATCGGTTTTGCGAGATTGACCCAGCGACAGATGCAAACAGCGGTGGATGCTTCGGCCTTGGAAGGCCTGCGGTTTCGGGATCAATACCCTCCTGAAGGACCGTTGGATCCTGGCGACAATATCGAGACGACACGTCGGAAACTGGTCAGGCAACGCGTGGCTCAATGGTTCGATGATGACTTGAACCCCGACAACGGTGACGCGATCGGTCTCGGTGCGGGTCCGATTGTCAATTTTACGGATCACAGCAACGTGGAATTACCTAATGCTTCGCAATTGATGGAAATTCCGCTCGTCCCCTTTTACAAACCCCACGGAGCGTCCGCGTTCAGCTTGAACCTGGACGATGCGCCTGATGGAGATCAAGTGCAGGGCACTTATGCTCATGTTCCTGTGGTTCGTTACATCGAATCTGCTGATTACGATCGTGACGACTTCGACGCTCTTGACTCGACCAGTGCTTCAACAAGCAATTCGTTTTTGGTGCGGATGCGTAGAACGGGGGAAAACTTTGATGAAAACGTGGGAACGGCAGGACCTCGATTGCCTTATCTTTTCGCTCGAGGTGCAATGGTGCGCAACCGCGAGGCACTAAACGGGATCGCGGTCCGAGCAACCGCCATCGCAGACGCGCGACCCGCCATGGCGGTGGGTAGTGCAATTTCCAGCGGTGACGTGACGTTACCAGGACTCGTTGACGGTTGGGCAATAGAAGTCCAGCCGAATTCGGAAGATCCCCCGACGTGGCAGGTTGCCCAACTCAACGGTGGCGTCCCCCCGTTGCAAATCGGCTCGATGGTTGCCGTTGCTGCGTCCACGCCGGATCTGACCGCTCTACCCGATCAAGGTTATTTGCCAATCGTTAAGGCGATTGAAGGGAGCGATCGTGTAATCGGTTTTGCAGTCATTGAAGGTGGGCAAGCGTTGCATCCGAATGCAGTTCCGCGGTTCGGTGTGAACGCTTCTGCCTGTCCGCTGGCCGCGTCTGCGGGACTGCAGGGACTGGACAGTGGCCCGGTACAGACCGTGCTGCAGTGTAATCGCCAATTGCTGGCGGAGTTGTCCGATCCGCCCAACAATTCTCCTATTCTTTTACTTGCCCCTGTTTCCGTAAGGTAACTGCGATGTCGGCTTCTGCCGCCGTATTGATTTTTTCCGAAGACTCGAAACTGCGCGACGAGGTCGGCAGCGCGCTGCGACCGTTGGGGGAGGAGGAACCACGGTATCGGTTTGTGAGCGACACGAATCATTTGTTCGAGGCGCTGCGAACGCAGGCCATTTCGATCGTGTTGGCGGAATTCCCTCAGCAACCTAAGGAACTGAATTCTTTGGTCCGTCAAATCCAAGCGGCGGCTCCGGAAACAGCCGTGGCGGCGATCATTCGACCCGAGGGGTTTCCGGACAATGTGTCCGAAAGCGCGGTGTTGATCGACGCCATGCGCTCGGGGGTCTGTGATTTCTTACGCCGTCCGCTATCGACGGCCGATCTACGTCGGTTGTTGGAAATGCGGCGTTTGCAACGATCGGCCAGCTTAATCACCAAGAAACCGCGAGGACGCGTCGTCACGTTTGTTAGCAATAAGGGGGGCGTAGGCAAAAGCACACTGGCAACCAACTGCGCCGTACTGGCGGCGCGGCGCAAGGCGGGTAGTGTGCTGCTGATCGATGGCTCATTGCAAATGGGGGTCGCTGCTGCGCTGCTGGATTTGCGTCCCGCCGCCACACTGACCGATTTGGCTCGCGAAAGCGAGCGGCTGGATGCAACGATGATCCGGCAATCCGCGGCGGTTCATTCCAGTGGGCTGCATTTGTTGGCAGCCCCCGCCGATGCGGTGGAGGCAATGGAGGTGGATGATTTGCTGATGGCACGGCTCATCACGTTGGCAAGACAGACTTACGATTTAGTGGTCGTCGATACGTTCCCGATGTTCGACCGTGTGGTGATCGCCACGTTAGACCTGAGCGACCACGCATATGTAATTCTTGAAAACGTCGTGCCGACGTTGCTGGGGGGGATTAAATTACTGGATGTGCTAGGGCGAATCGGTTACCCGCCCGAACGGCAGTCGGTGGTGGTCAATCGCTTTCAACGCGTCGGTGGTGCGCTGTCGCTGGACGACGTGGCCCAGCGACTGGGGCGCGAGATCGAACATGTGCTGCCTTTCGATAAACGTGTGATGGCGGCTGCGAATACGGGCGATCCGGTCGCGATGCACACGGTGCGGTTCGGCGGGTTTTCTCGCTCGTTGCAACGTTTAACGCTGCATGTCCTAGGGGGGACGACCCAACTGCCGCAGGAATTGGACAGTCACCAGCGACACGGGTTGGATGAAAGCTCGTTGATCGATGCGCCGTCGCCAGGTTCGCCCGATGCGGGTGCGGTGCGAGTCAATGGGCAGGCGGATCGGGAGACGTGGGAGTCGACACCATGAGCGAACAGGAGTCCTTACGAGAACGTTTTGGGGCCCGCGAGCAGTTGACGCGATTGAATCTGACGATTCCCCGCGATCGCGTGCGCCAGACCAATCAGCGGAATCTGCAACAGGGGTTTGCCACCACGGCTTCGGTGACCCCCAGTGGTAATGCTTCCTTTGCGGTGGTCAAGTCAATGATGCACCAGCAGTTACTGGAGGAACTGGATCGCGATGACAGGATCAGTGTCAGCGAGGATGAGCTGTCGGGAATCGTGGTCGATTTCGTCAGTCAGATGTTGGCCACTCAAGATTTGCCGCTGAACGAGCAAGAACGTCGCCAGTTGGTCGATGACCTGTTGGAGGAGACCATTGGCGTCGGTCCGTTGGCACCGTTGTTGGCCGATCCGGCGGTTACCGATGTGTTAGTCAACGGGCCACAGCGCGTGTACATCGAACGTTATGGGCGTTTGGAAGAGACTGAAATCCGCTT
>SLFV01000271.1 GCA_007124075.1 Roseimaritima sp. | reverse complement strand
GGTTTCGCGAAAAATTGAAGTCCAGTACGGCCACCTTCAAGGCGATTACCACCGGCATGATTTGGGACGATAAAAAGAACTCGGAAATGGACGACTGGGAAACCTACCACTATGAACGGGAAGCGATTTTTGATTTCATTCGTGACCAGCGAATCGGCGGTTGCTTCCTGATCGGTGGCGATATTCATGTTTCGCGAGCACTCCATTATGGGGACCGGGTTGGTTATCCGCTGTGGCAGTTTATCATCAGTCCGATGCACCACAGCACCATTCCCAGCCTCAATGTGCCCCATCCCGCCTTGGTTCACTCGGCGGTCGAACCCCATGTCTTCTTGCGACTGGGGATTAGCCAACAAGCCCTGCAAGCCAACTGGATTAATCGAGATGGACGCCGCATCTTTGACGTCGCCTTGACCGCAGCCGAACTCACTCCAAAATAGGCAGTCGGGGCATTTGATTATTTGTAACCGTTCACGGAATCATATTCAAAGAGTAGTTTAACCGCTTCCCAGAGTAAATTTGGCGAGTATGCACGTTGCCTGCAAAAATGACTTAATCGCCAAATTTACGGCGGGAGGCGTTGCCCCTGTGAACGGTTACGATCATTTTAAATGTTCTCGATGATGTACAACTTTAATAACAAACTTATTCATCCCAGCAAGCGAAAACTCTTCCTGCGGAGATATCTCATGCCAGTTCCCAGCGCTCGGATCGATCGGAGTCATTCGAGAGATCGTTCTTGGTTGATCGGCTTTTGGATATTCCTGCTGGGGACTTCGATGGGCGTTTGTCAGCCAGACGCGATGGCTCAACCATCCTTCGCTGAAGGCACGGCGACGCCTTCAGTAGTTGCCCCAACGGTTGAACCAAACCAACCCAGTGGCGATTATGATCCGCTGCGGGTAGGAAAAGCAACCATTGAGACTCTGCTTCTGGATGTTATAGAAATAGACTCGAACAGAAAAATTCCAATCAAGATCTATCTTCCTGCTGAAGATGGTGCGCCGGCTCCGATTGTATTGTTCAGTCATGGGCTGGGTGGAGATCGAGAGTCTTGCCTGTATTTGGGGAACCACTGGGCGGGTCGTGGATACGTCGGAGTTTTTCTACAGCACCCAGGCAGCGACGATTCGGTTTGGAAGGATGTCCCGCCGCGAGAGCGGATGCGCCGAATGGGACAGGCGGCTAACTTCGAAAATATGCAATTGCGATTCCGTGATGTTGCCGTCGTATTAGATCAACTGGAAAAGTGGAACCGCCAAGCCGATCACGAATTGAAAGGCCGCTGCAACCTGGAAAAAGTCGGTATGAGCGGGCATTCGTTTGGAGCGGTCACGACTCAAGGAGTCAGCGGCCAAACCTTTTTTGGACAAACTCGTTGGACCGATAATCGCATAAAAGCGGCCGTGATCTTCAGCCCAAGTGCCCCGCGAGTTGGTACCACAAAAAACGCTTTTGGCAACGTCAAGCTTCCCTGGTTACTAATTACCGGAACGAATGACGTGGCACCGATCGGAAATGTCGACGTACAGAATCGCCTGTCCGTCTATGAACCACTTCCTGCAGATGGACGCAAATACCAGTTGGTCCTGGACCAAGCCGAACATTCTGCGTTTACCGATCGGGAACTGCCGGGAGAACGCACCAATCGAAACTCCAATCATCATCGCGCGATCCTGGGTATTACGACCAGTTTTTGGGACGTCTATCTGAAAGATGATTCCCAGGCCAAAGCATTTCTGAACAGTTCTGATCGTGTTCGTCAGTTACTTGAACCTAAGGATCAATGGGACCAAAAATGAATATCGACACGCTTATTGACCATGAAAAGCACGAAAAGTTGACACTTTTTAACGAATGCCTTTCAAAATCACAAATTGACCGACGAATGTTCTTATCCGCATCGGCTGCCAGTGGGTTGGTGCTGATGGTACCGGAATTGAAACGCTCGCGAGCGGAAATGCCGACCGATGGAAAGGTACGGCTGGGTGCCATCGCCGATGTCCATCAAGACATCATGCACGATGGGGTCCAGCGGATCGAGGCTTTCGTTTCGGAGATGCAGCAATCAAAGGCTCAGGGAATTATCAACCTGGGAGACTTCTGCGTTCCTCACACCAGAAACGACTCGTTTTTAGCCAAGTGGAACTCGTTTACTGGTGAAAAGTTTCACGTCTTAGGGAACCATGATACCGACGGTGGATACAAACGTGAGCAGGCGGTGGAATACTACGGCAGCCCAGCCCGATATTTTAGCCAGGACTTTCACGGGCTACATCTTGTTGTTTTGGATGGTAACGATCCAGATGGCAAGCCAGGCTATCCCTGCAATGTCAACGACAGCCAGCTTCAGTGGTTGGAGCAAGACTTGCGAGCAACAAAGCTTCCCACTGTGATTTTGATTCACCAACCGATTGACGGATACGACCAGCACGTTCGCAGCAGCGCCAAGGTGCGGGAAGTCTTAGCCCGAGCCAACCGGGACGCAGGCTTTCGCAAAGTCATCTTGGTACTGGCGGGGCACGCCCATCTGGACTATCTCAAGGAGTCGGATGGCATTCCGCATGTTCAGATCAACAGTGCTTCTTATGCTTGGGTCGGCATCAAGCATGACAACTACGGAGCTGACATTCAAGCCGCTCATCCCTGGCTTTCCAGCACTTGTCCCTACGATAAACCACTATGGGCCAAATTGACGTTCGACATGGAATTGGGGCAGATCGAAATCGAAGGTCGCGAGGCGAACTGGGTAGGCCCTGATCCCTGGGAGTTGGGAATTGCAGAGGACGCCTATCAACGGAGTCGGGATCTGAGCCGCCCCGGCATCGCCAACCGCAAAGTGGAGTTTGCTTAAACGATGCTCGGGCCGGGTGCGGGCGTGCCGGACTTCAAAACCGGCAATCAATGGGAGGGTAATTCGGTTGTTATCAAACTCCTTCACCGAGGCGGTCGTTTGACCGGTCCTGCGGGCCAAGGCCGTTGCGGTAACGCGGATACGGCACTTCCAAGATCATGGCGACACTACGATACCATGCCATTGAAGACTGAGATCAGAGCCATCGTTCCGCGATGTCGATATGCGAAGTGTGGCGTCACAACGATCGCGCTTTCGCGGCATGAGTGTCGTTGGTAAACGTCGCTACCAGTATGTGGTTGCAAGTTATTTTGTCTTCAACCATTCATGAACGACATACACAACCGCCGCTAAAGAATTACCGCTACAGTTGGCCGGAATATCGTGTTGGGTATGCCAGTACGAACGCCCGCGCTGCCCTGGACGCGGATAATCGAAATCGATGATGTTGATCGTCGGAATTTTTGCGATTTGGTTTAATGGTAAATGATCATCACGAATTTCATGGCGAAGCTGCGGAATAAACGACTTGATTCCCAGCCTAGCAGCCGTCTCCCACACCTCGCGGACAATCGGTTGCGCGTATCGCCAACTGTTCTTTTCGATGAAAAATTGCTGTTCCGCGTCAGCAACCATATCCAACACAATTCCAGCTTGATACGGGATGGCTGGCGGGTTGGCAATATACTCGCGAGCGAAATGGGTTGAACCCAAAAAGTAGGGGTCTCGTGGCTCCTCGTACACCAGCTCCTCACCATCAAACAACACCAAGTCAACACCGACATCCGCAGGTAGATCGTCCAAGTGATGCGACAGCTCCATCAACGCCGCAACGCCACTGGCACCGTCGTT
>SLFV01000101.1 GCA_007124075.1 Roseimaritima sp. | reverse complement strand
GATGCGAATGATTGGACAAGGCAACCGGTTTCGCCTGAGGACACTGAACCATCTCAGCCGCCGCAGGAGGTGGTCCAGCCGCCGTCTTCAACGGTCCAGACGCTAGATCCCCTAACGAATGAGGATGATTGCGGGTGGCCTACCTACTCCGATCCTTTTGCTCAGCCTTCCGACGGAGAAAAACATCCCGAATCAATAGAAAATCTGCCCGGCAGTGAAAACCTAAATTGTGATCACGAAACCAACCTCGCCCCGGATATCGATTCCGTAGATCAAGAGACGTTGCAATCGCTGGCCCCACCGGAGGAGTATGAGGATTCAGAAAAACTGAATAATCCATGGACCGAGATGCTTGGACGAGCGGCGGAATATGATCCGTGGAGTAATGAGGAACAAAGCGATGTGGATCCAGAGACCTTGGACGGAGTCGTCGCAGCAGAACGACCTGATCAGACCCCCGACCCGAGTGTTTACCAGGCCGACCCATTAAAAGCGCTGGATTCGGACGAAGCATCACATGCGCCTTTCAATGTCGCTCCTCACGATCTGCCTGCCGATGACGATGTTGAAACAGCAACGGTCATGTGGTCGGATGCCTTCGAACAATCAGATACCTCGCTCGCTGAAGAACTCGGACCGCAAAGCGAGCCGTCGGAGTCCGAGCAAGCATCAACTGAGATCAACCCGCCGGAGGTCGGTCCGCCAGAAGTCAGTTCACCGGTCGGTTCCGTAGCGGCGGAAGATGAACCTGATGATGATTCAATCGAAGCGTACATGAATCGCCTACTGCAGCGGGTGCAGGGAACCAGTGGTCCGGTGCCCCCGGCCAGCTCCGTAGTTGCGCCACATTCCGAACCGCCCCGGCAGGCTGGCCCCGATCCATCCGCAGCGATGCGTAGTGATTCCGCCCGCGAATCAAGCTTCGATATCGACGTTGACACCAGCAATCAGGAAGATGCACCCGCGACGCCCTACTTACCGCGCTCGCAAGCGCCTGAACGTGACAAGAATCTTTCGGCGATGCGTGAATTGGCTAACCACAGTGCCCGCTCTGCGATCGCAACTAGCACGGTCAAACGGATTCATTCAACTGTGCTGCAAAAATTCGGTATTGCCTGCGGTTCGGTCCTGGCGGGCTCTGTTTTTCTGTACCTGAGCCAAATGGCTGCTAACTGGCAGGCGCTGACCGCTGTCTGCTTATTTTTGCTAGCAGGCTTCTGGTTGTGGGAGGCGGCTCAAATGGAATTGAATGTGCGCCGCCAAGCCCGTGAAGATGAAGCAAAGTCCGAACCCGGTGCGAGCGAATCCATGGTGTAAGTTTTGGCGGCGCGTTGAATCTTCTGGATGTTGCTGAATTTGGTGACGGAATAATCCGATAAATCGATAGAGTCAGTGGAACGCAAAGATTGGCTTGCGGTTCACAGTGACTGCTCCCGTGATGAAAGACCTTCATGCTATTCTATTTGCGTCTGAGAGCCTCTCGAAATTTTCTGGCTTGCGCGATTTGTGTCCTAATCGGCAGTAGCGAGCAAGCCGCCTGGGCAACCGATTCACCCGGTTTGGCCGTTGCGGAATCTGGGCTGCAGTTGAATGCTCCGCAGGAGCAAGATCGTGTGTCGGTTCCCGCACCGCCTGTAATTCGTCTTAAAGAACAATCGCTTGCACCGGAATCCGGTAACGCCACGTCGACCCCAAGGATCAATGTGGGTGGGTGGGTCGCCCGCGAACAAGTCCGCATTCAAGCGCGATTGCATCGGGCTGATGACCAGCACGCTGCGGCCGGGGATGCCCCCGCAGCCCGAATCGCATCGACCAAGCACGCTCATGGATTGGGGATGCAGGGCAAAGCATCTGGGTCGGCGGATGATAATTCGGAACCCGAGCAGGGAAAAACGATTTCGCTAGAGGGGCTGAAACCGGTCCCAATGATTGCTTTGAATCCGCCCATCGTGGAGCCGCAAGCCGAAGAGGCTGTTGATCGACATTTGCAGCCAGCCAATACAACTCCAGTAGAACCAAGCCCAGTAGAACCAAGCAGCGATGCGGGCTTAATTCTAGCACCCGCGACCATGCCAGAGCGTACCATCGCAATTCGTCGGCCAGATGTCAGCGGAGACGGCCAAAAGCGGCCTGCCGTCGTGGTTCCGATGCAGCCAGAGACGGATCCGGACGGGGCAGAGGATCAGCAGGATTCCGCAGAAGAAGCAATCCCAAGTCAGGTTGGACGAATCGGAAGTAGCCTGCGCCACCAAATCGAGACGCGGAAGTCAGAGATCCAGCGAGGTTGGTCAGAGGAAGGTAGAGATGTCGGGCGTGGCGAACGTTCGTTTGTGGGTGACCTTGATGCGGGAATTGATGAAGAGGAGTCTGAGACAATAACCGAGGGGGGCGAACGCGTTATCCCGCCCGCGTCTAACCCGGATAAATCGACTGCACCTCAGTCTCGCCAACCACTCACCGTGACCCCGGCGGTCAAGGCGTTGCTGCCCAGATTGGATGGAGCACTGCGATATTATTACGCGCGCCCTGAAAATGTGATGCGGCGGAGCAATTGGGGGATTTTGCATTCGATCATGGTTTACGGCGTTGATACGCAAGTCACGGTTGGTTCGCGTCGACACAATGCAATTGCATGGATCGCGGGGAACAATGTGTGTCGAGGTCAGCGCCTGCTGGCGATCGAAAAGAATCAGATCGCACCGCGACATGGGCCGGGACTGCAGGGCCATCAAGGCCAATTGTTGACAATTTTTGGCTTGGTCGGCGTGCCCGAGAGTTATCCCTTATATGCGGGCGCGCGTCGATTCAGCATGTCGGATTTGATTCGTCACGAGCAAGACCATTGTCGTGCAGGGGCGGAGCTGACCTTCACTCTGATTGGGCTTGCTCACTACTTGGATACCGATCAGCAGTGGGTTTCCAATGATGGACAGCGTTGGAATTTCGAACGGTTGCTGAAGGAGGAACTGGAACAACCGGTCATCGGCGCGGCGTGCGGCGGAACGCACCGCTTGATGGGCTTCAGTCATGCCCTGCGGATTCGTCGCCAACAAGGCAAACCGATCAACGGTCAGTGGGCACGCGCGGAGAAGTTCCTGAGTGACTTTGTTGATTACACATGGAAGTTGCAGAATCCTGATGGTTCGATGAGCACCGAATGGTTCGAGGGTCGTGGCAACAAACCTGATAGTGGCCGTAAGATTCAGACGACCGGACACGTGGTCGAGTGGTTGATCGGTGTCTTGCCAGACGAGCGGATGCAGGATCCAAATATGGTGCGGGCGGTCAACTATTTGGCGACCACTATGTACAACGAACGCAACACGGACTGGGAGGTTGGACCCAAAGGGCACGCCCTGCGGGCTTTGGCGTTGTATCGTCAACGAGTCGTCGATTCCCCCGCTCCGTGGAAGGCCACCAACATGGCTAGGCAGCAAGGCCCCACCAATCAGCGTCGTCGCTGACGAACTGAGCGGCTGAGAGCCCCGATTCTTGCCGTGACAGGATTCCAGCCGGGGGTTGTACATCGGCAGCAATCGGTTTCTTTTCTTACATCCGCGTTCTGTGGCAATTGATGTTCCGGCTGGCAGGGGCTACATTTTTGTCAACGGGACTGTCGATTGCCTGTATCGTCCGTTGAACGGCCACCGCATTTCGCTTCTCTACAGCGCGGGTCCGCAACGCGATGCCTAGCTCCGTCCGAAATGT
>SLFV01000342.1 GCA_007124075.1 Roseimaritima sp. | reverse complement strand
CTGTCCGCCGCAACCGGAAATGCCGGTTCCCGAAGAATTGGATTACGAACGCTGGCAAGGTCCGGCGCCTCGAGCGCCCTACACGCTGAATCGCGTGCATCCGCCGGAAAACATTCGCGGGCGTCCTGGCTGGATGCGGCATCTGTACTACTGCGACGGCATGATCACCAACTGGGGCACGCACATGAACGATGGTGCCATGTGGGCTACCGAGTTGGAGCGAACCGGCCCCGTCGAAATCGAAGGACACGGCAGTTATCCGCCGCCTGAGAGTTTTTGGAACGTGATGCTGAAGTTCGAAATCAAGTACCGATTTGCAAACGGAGTCCGATGGATCTACCGTGCCGATACCCCTTACTTTCGGATCCAGGGCAGCGAAGGATGGGTATGGGCCGACTTCCGGGAGATCAAAGCCCATCCATCTTCCCTGTTGACCTGGAAACCCGGCGCTAACGACCGCACCCTGACGCTGAAGAGCGATAAACAGGACTTTATCGATTGCGTGAAGTCTCGCGAGGAAACGCTGCAACCGGCCGAAGTCGGGCATCGTGTCACGTCGCTCTGCCACCTGGGACACATCGCCGTCCAGACGGGCCGCAAACTGACGTGGGATCCGGATGCCGAGCGATTCGCTGACGATGCCGAAGCCAACTCGCTGATCGATCGGCCAATCCACGCTCCAGTGTATGGGTGAGGTCGAACACCCGTTTCAGTTCACCCGCCCGTAGATCGACTACGGGCGAAGCCGATGGGGCGATGCCCAATCAACCCACAAACCAACCGGGCTGGAACCACCGCAAGGTGTACAGCAGCACGACCGTGTACACGGCTGCGAGAAGATCATCCGCGATCACGCCCCAACCACGCGGCAAATGCTCCAACCGCCGCGCTGGCGGAACCTTGATGATGTCGATGATGCGAATCAGCGGAAAAACCCACAGAATCGTCAACCAGGGACTCGGCAAACGGAAAAACAGGACGACGGCCAGGAAACCAACCACTTCGTCCGTGACGAAACGGCCGGAGTCCTCTTCGCCAAAGAACGCTTCCGCCCAGTCATTTAATGCTAGCGTCACTGCGCTTGAAAGAAGTAGTGCCAAAACAATCGCCGCCGTCTGCCAGGGCTCGGCCAGCCAGAAAGCGATGACCACGTAGATGGCAACACCCCACAGCGCGCCCATCGTGCCTGGAAGAATAGGAGAATAACCAAACCCCCCGCACGTCGCGATCAGCCATTTTGCACGCTGTACATTGCTCGACATCCCACCAATCTGACAGTTCCTGACGATGCACGCAAGCCCATGAGAGCTGACTGGATTTTGGCGAACGGAACTCTGCCCTTGCAGGATCTAGGGAGATTCGTTGGGCCGCCCCTTCAGCCAGGCTTCCAGCGTTTCGCGAACCGGTGAAATCGCCGCATCGCCCAGCAGTTCGCCCTTGCCAGCTTGGATCAATGCCATCGCCAGATCGCGATGTTCAGCCCAATCGTCGATGCCAAACCCACGGATATCGACGTAGGTCCCCGCAAGGCCTGAGGTCGTTTTGGGAACCACTTGCAGACCGTCATGCGTGTTCACCACATGATAGGTCATGGCTCCGTACAACAAAACGGCTCCGACGGCCATGCCCCAAAAAAAAGTCCAAAATCGTCCCATGCCTAAAACACTCCGCGCGAGAACTTCGCTTACCTAGGATTCCCAACCCTATGTCTGACTCTTGTCGTTTGCAAGCCAAAAAGACATCATTTGTGCATGCTGTCATTGGCCAACAACGATCGTGACGCCAAAATACCCCTCCATAGATAAAATGTCACCCCACTGGGGAAGATTGCCCCGTCAGCAAATCTTCACCAGTACAAGAGCCCACTGCCATGATTCGTCACCAATACGAAATATTTTTGCCATTCGTGGCTTTCGGCGTGGGATCGTGCCGAGTATTTTTTAATGCTGTTCGAATCAAGCCGCCATGGTTTACTTTTTATGGACCGAATGACGTCCACCTAAAAAGACGGGCGTTGCAGGTCCCAGTATACTGAAGGTGTTCACGGTGAAACAACCGAACGAAACACGGGTTGGATTGGCTAGCCGGTTTATCAAGGCTTGCAAACGACGAAAACGGACGGTAAAGATTGCCGATTCCATGGGCAATGAATTGACCGGAGGCGGACTGCTGGCGCGTTCGCTGATTCTTCGACGGTTGCTGTTACGCGGCGTCCTGGCAGATGACGAGCCGTTTGTCGGCCTGCTGTTGCCGCCGTCCGTTGCCGGGGTGGTGGCGAACATGGCCGTCTCCTTGGATCGCCGAAGACCGGTGAATCTGAATTACGCCGCATCGTCCGACGTGATCAATCAGTGCATTGCTCAGGCTTCCTTGCGTCATGTATTGACCAGCCGCGCGGTCATGGAGAAGTTCGACCTGAACCTGGATGCCGAACTGGTTTATCTGGAGGACTTTCGCAGCAAGGCGACTTGGCGCGACAAACTGAGCGGCGCCGTGGCCAGTTACCTGGTCCCTGCCCAATGGCTGTGTCGGTCATTGAACCTTCATCGCGTCCGCGCTGACGATCTGGTCACCTTGGTGTTCACTTCGGGATCAACGGGTATGCCCAAAGGGGTGATGCTCAGCGAAATGAACATTGGCTCGAACGTCGAGGCGATCGAACAGGTCTTCCGGCTGCAGCGCGAGGATGCCTTGTTGGGAATCCTACCCTTCTTTCATTCTTTTGGTTACACCGTCACTTTGTGGGCGGTGATGGCCTTGGACGTCCGAGGCGCCTATCATTTCAATCCATTGGACGGTCGCCAGATCGGCAAACTGTGCCAGAAACAGCAGGTCACGGTGCTGGTAGGCACGCCGACTTTTCTACGCAATTACTTGCGACGCTGTGAAAGGGAGGATTTGGAATCCGTCGATACCGTGGTCGTCGGTGCCGAACGTCTCCCACCGGAACTGTCGGACGCTTTCGAACAGCGTTTCGCAGTCCGGCCGATCGAAGGCTATGGCACCACCGAATGTTCACCGCTGGTGTCGGTGAATATTCCTGCGAGCCGCACGGTCGTAGGAAGATCAAGCGAATCCAAGGAGGGCACGGTGGGCCGTCCCATCCCGGGAGTGAAAGCCAAAGTGACCGATCTGGATACGGGCAAGGACCTGGGGGTCGACCAGCCGGGAATGTTGTGGATCAAAGGTCCAAACATCATGCAAGGTTACTACGGTCTGGAGGATTTGACCGCCGAGGTATTGCACGACGGCTGGTACCGGACCGGGGATGTCGCATTGATCGACGCTGAGGGATTCATCCGCATTACGGGCCGTGAGAGTCGTTTCTCGAAGATCGGTGGCGAAATGGTCCCGCATCTTCGGATCGAAGAAGCGTTGGCAGAGCTGATCCCCGGCGACGAAGAGCAAGGTCCCAAGGCCATCGTGACGGCCATTCCCGATTCGCGTAAAGGGGAACGTCTGATCGTGATCCATACTGCGTTGGAGGTGACGCCCGACGAACTATGCGAAGGATTGGTAAAAGCGGGCTTGCCCAAACTGTACATCCCTTCGCGAGACAGTTTTCACCAAGTCGACGAACTGCCCATGTTGGGCAGCGGGAAGTTGGACCTGAAGGGCATCCAGCAGATCGCATTGGAGCGATTCACCAACGACACGTAGAAAACGTGGCGGAGAACTTCAGCCCCGGCCAGGTACTTCTTGGTGAGATCGGCGG
>SLFV01000546.1 GCA_007124075.1 Roseimaritima sp. | reverse complement strand
GCACATTCAACGCTCCCCTCGCCCGCTCCTGCGCAGTAGGAATAGACGGGACAGGGAGAGGATTGGTATCTTCTTATCTGGTGCTCGCCTCGCGGGTCGAAACAACTTTGAAGGTTCATGATGATGGTGGCGGATCAGTCAGTTGGGGATGGGGGATCGGCAACGAAACCGGCGCGTCGGTTTCGCTGGGGACGGTTGGTGATTGCCGTCACGCTTCTGGCATTATTAACTGTGGTTCTTGCCCCTAGGATGTTTGGCAGTCGGTTGGTTTATCAGTCGTTATTGAATCGCCTGCAAACGGGGGCCTTCTCGTTGTCGGTGGACTCGATTGAACTGCGCTGGCTGCGACCGGTGGTGTTAAACGGCATCACGATCACGGACACAGAAACCCCTGGCGTTCCCGCGATTCAGATTGAAAAAATTGCCGCTGATCGTGGATTGTTGCGACTGTTGTTCCATGGCGGCGATTTGGGGGACTGGAGCATTCGAAATACCCAAGTCGATCTGACGTTGCTGGAATCCGACGGCCGGTTTCGAAATCTTCTGGCTGCACTGGGAGCAACGGATTTGAGGCAGAACTCGAATCCCGAGTTTGCGAAACGCCCGCCCCATTTCCATGCGCGTATCGTCCTGACGAAAACCGAAGTGGTGGTTCGCCAGCGCGAAGCCGATACCCCTTTGGTCGTTGTTCCCGCGTTTGACCTGCAGGCCGCGTATGCGGTCCAGGATGAGGTTCCCCTGCTTTCGCTGGCAGCGACACGGTTGCTGGATGATGTGGAGTTGACTCCTGAATTGGTGCGAGCAGGTTTGGCATTTGCCGCCCCCCTGCTGGCAGAAGCGACCTGGGTCGACGGTCGCGTGACCGCCGACCTCCAGCCAATTCGGATCCCGTTGTCCGCTCCCTTGCGAAGTTCGGGAAAAGCCGAACTGCGTTTCGATGCGGTGCGATTGGGGATCAAGAATCCAGAAATACGCAGCGCACTGGAACGAGCGGCGAAAGCGTTGGGTCGAGAACCGGTTCATGAATTGGTGGTTCTGGACGGAAACCTTGTTCGTGTTTCGATGGACGAAGGCAAGGTCCATCACGATGGCTTGCAGTTTGGTTTGCCTCAGGTCGATCGCCGCTTGCAGGTATCCAGTCACGGCAGCGTTGGCTTGCAAGATCGCACGCTAGACCTGTTAGTTGAGATTCCTGTTCCGTTGGAATTCATCGCAGGGCGTGACACCGTCCGACAGTTAGGGGTGCCGACGGTAACGCTTCCCGTCCAAGGTTATCTGGGCGCCCCCTCTTTCGAGTGGAAACCCTTTCGCCAGGATGCCGCAGGCGTGTTCGGCGACATTGCCGGACAGGTGGCCGATGAGGCTCCGGCGGTTGCTGCGATCGTTTCGGCATTAGGCAGCGTGACCGGGGGGGAAACGGACCAGGCAATCGCTGCGGCAGCCGAAGTTTTCCAAGGCCTATCAAAACGCCTCCGGGAGCGTCGGCAAGAGAATCGTCGCAGCCAGGACCAGACGGCTGCCCAGGAGCAGGAACAGAGGGCTGCCGATGAAGCATCAACCGCGGAGGACGAACCTGCACGAACACGGAATCGACCGCTGCTGAACCGCCTCAGGCAACGCCTTGAATCACGCCCCTGAACAATCCCTGAACAATGGTTTGCCGCGGTCTCTGCCCGGACGCCGCCTGCCGTTAGATTTCCAAGTACTCCTCCAACGCGTCGCGGACCACAACGGAGTCGATTTCAGCAGCCGTCAGCAGCCGCAAGGACTTTACCATTTGCATCGACAGCAGGTCCAACCGGGTTAACGCCTGCAAGCCACATTGCGCGGCCCGCCTAGCCAATGGCGAGGTGCTGGTATCGGTGAAATCAATTACCAACGCAGGACCTTCGATGCGTTCCAACAGCGCTTCGCTAACCATGGCAGGCTTTGTTCCATGCCAACCACGCAGCAGTAACTTTGTATTGCGGTCAATCAGCGGATTGATTTGAGCGTGGACCGATGGCGTCAAAGCAGGTGTACAGGCCAACTCCTGTGGTTCCGGGCCCATGATCCACTGCAAATCCGCAAAGTGGTGCAGCAGTGGTCCCAACATTGCAGCCAGCGTCGGGTCGTGCCCCCAAACGATCGCGTTTTCCGAGGGGACTGGGGAAGATGATGTGGTTGCCCCGTTGATCTCGCCTGCGTCCTCCAGCCCGTACTGTACATCCGATCCCAATGGGGGCGATTCCGCAGCGGCGGAGATCGTATTGGCTTTGGCAGGCCGCGGCACGGTCTGCGTTGCGACAGGGACGGATTCATTTACATCCCCATCATCGCCTGCGATTACGCCCCCCGAAGGATCGTCCGCCGATCGCGTGTTGGCCGCCGGCGTCGGGCTTGAAGCTGATGGCGACTGTGGTATCAGCCTTCCCACCATCGGCAACACCACACTGCTTTTGACGTGGTATCCCTTCAGCTGGCCGTCGTCACAAATCAGCAAGTCAACATGGCCCGCCAATTGCGCTTCCTCGCTTAGCCAATCACACAGCGACGCCGTGCATTGTCGATGGGGTTCCGCAATCCAGGCTCCGCGAAAACCCATTGCCCGAATTCCACGAATCGCATCGCGCAAATCTTTTTTGGCAACATCCACAGATAGGAATCGCCAATCCAGGTCGGCTGCCGCGAAGGCCTTTTCAATCGCAAACTGAGTCGGGTTGCCCGCGATGGGATGTCCAATCACGCACGCAATCGGTTGAATCGGTAAATCTGTCACAATGTGGGTACCGCTGGGATTTTTCTTTGCTGCGGCTGGTAATCGATGGCGAAAGTTATGTAGTTGATTAGGATCGAAAAGATCCAACGGTCGCCATGCCGTCCGTTTAGGAGAATGTTCCAAAATAACTCTGCGACGGATCTTTCCGCCCCGCCTCGTGGCGAACCGCGGGAAAGACGCGTCGCAGCGCGGGGCCACATCATTGCCGACGTTTTTTCCGAAGTGTCGCTTGGTTGCCAGTTAAAAATGGGGTGCGGCCCTTTGCGAAATTGCGATGTTCCATGGTTTTAGGAGAGTGGCAAAGATCCCACGACAGCGGGCACGTTTTCATCGGCTGCTCGTCTTTGCATCGTGCGATCAATGACAATCGTACAGATTTCCCAAGGGTCGCCCCCTTTTCAACACGCTGTTAGGACGCTGTCAGGGGCAGGTTTGCCAATGGAAAGACCATCGCTTACGCACCGACCCACCACGCTGTTGATTATGTTAGGCATTTGCTGGTTACAGTGGAATGCCAACCAATCCAGTTTCCTGCATCAGGGACTGTGGCTTGGAAGTATCTGGGCGGGCGTCGCGATCGGAACGCTGCTACTGGCTTGGGGACGTTGTCTTTGGATCCGCTGGGGCGTGCTGGTGGTGCTGGTGGCGTGGCATGCGGGTTGGATGGCGTACACCCAGCAGCAGGAACCGATACGGTATGTCATCTCGTTCCTTGCATTCATGACCGTTCTGGCCTACGCCGGCCATTGGTTATCACTGCCCGTCTGGCAGCCAGGGGCGTCGGCAAGCGCGGGCGTTGTCGGGATGCATGTCGCGGCAGGCTCGAAGTGTAGCCAATTCAGCATTGCTTCGTTGTTGGCCTTGACCGTTTTGGTCGCCGTTGTCGCAGCGTGCGGTCGCGCCTACCAGCTGCCGGACCCTGCCCATTATTTCGGGGTTCTGCTGATTGCTTGCCTGCTGGGTACGCTG
>SLFV01000436.1 GCA_007124075.1 Roseimaritima sp. | reverse complement strand
TTAAAGATTTTTCTGATGCCAGATCCCGCTGCCGACGCTATTTCGTCCCGCGCCTTCCTGCGACAGTTGCTTGGGCACCTGCACGAAATCGACTCTCAGACCGCGAATCGACTGGCTAAATTGGGACTGCAAACGGTGCAGGATGCGGTTTTCTATTTCCCTCGCAATTACGAATACCCCGCACCACCGACTCCCTTGAATCAGTTGCGTGATGGTGTCGATGCGGCCGTGGTGGGAACGATCACGGAAATGGATCTGCGGACCACCGGGGATGGACGTTGCATTGTCGGTGCGTTGGTCGAGGCCGGTCAGGACGCGGTACGCCTGCTGTTTTTCAACCAAGTCTTCTGGCTTGAAAAACTTGCGAGGGGGATGCGAGTGATGGTCTCGGGCAGGCCTCGCTTGTCGGGGCTAAGGATGGAGTTTGTCCATCCTCAGGTGACGATCTTGAGCGAAGATGACGAACTTCCCTGCGGAAGTATCCTGCCGGTCTATGGCTTGACCGAGGGGCTCAAACAGGCTTTGATGCGCCGCCTGATTCCGCCGCTCGTTCGCAAAGCGGCACCGCTGATTCGCGAAGTGCTGCCGCCCAGTTTGCGACAAGCGGCGGGCGAGCGACTGCAGACGTCGGCGTTGCTGCCCATCGATCAAGCTTTGTGCCATTTGCATCAACCGACTGACGATCCGTCGCTGCAGCAGGCGCGACGAAGGTTTGTCTTCCAAGAATTACTGGTTCTGCAACTGGCGTTGGCGTTGCAACGTCGTCGCCTGACAACCGAACTAACCGCGCCAGCGATGCCAGCGAACAACGAGATTGACAGCCGGATCCATCGACGCTTTGGATTTACGTTGACCGGCGACCAACAACGGGTGATTTCCGAAGTCGCGGCCGATATGGGGCGTCAGTATCCAATGAATCGATTGATTCAGGGTGATGTTGGCAGCGGAAAGACCGTGATTGCTCAGTACGCGATGCTGTTGACGGTCGCTCACGGCCATCAAGCAATGCTGATGGCACCGACCGAAATCCTGGCGCGGCAACATCACAACACGCTGTCCAGTGCCTTAGCTGGCAGCCGGGTACGGCTGGGACTGCTGACCGGATCGCTGCCCGCCCCCCAGCGACGGCAGATTCTGGATCGGTTTGCCGCAGGCGAAGTCGACGTCTTGGTCGGCACGCAAGCATTGCTGTACGGGCAGGTAGTGCCAGCAAAATTAGGATTGGTGGTAATTGACGAACAACACAAATTTGGAGTGGGGCAACGCGCCATGCTGCGGAGGGGAGGACTGGATCCGCATTCTTTGGTTTTGTCCGCCACGCCGATCCCACGAACGTTAGCGATGACCCTGTTTGGTGATTTGGACATCAGCACGCTGCGGGAAAAACCGCCGGGGCGAAAACCGGTACGGACCTACCTGGCAGTGAAACAGTGGCGTGCGCGTTGGTGGGAATTTGTGCGTCAGCACCTCAGCGAGGGAAGGCAGGCCTATGTTGTTACCCCGCGTGTCGTCGCAGCCCCCGCGGCCATGCAAAACTCGACAACCTTGGCGATTGACGGGGAAGACTCCGCAGAACAGGTTTCCAACGCTCAACAGGTGTTTGCTGAGTTGACCGCAGGTCCCTTGCAGGGCTTCCGTGTCGATTTGCTGCATGGCCGACTGCCAGCGGAGGCAAAGCACGAAGTGATGCAACGGTTTGCTCAGCGACGGTGCCACGTGCTGGTCTGCACGACCGTTATCGAAGTCGGCATTGATGTCCCCAACGCGACGGTGATGACGATTCTAGGAGGCGAACATTTCGGGTTGGCCCAACTGCATCAACTGCGTGGCCGAGTCGCGAGGGGAACCGTCGGCGGTCATGTCTGTGTTTTCACGGATCGCGATGGTGATCCTGAAGAGAACGAGCGACTGCAGATTTTCGCTCAGACCAGCGATGGGTTTGAACTGGCCGAAGCCGACTTCCGGCTGCGCGGTCCCGGTGACCTTCTGGGAACACGGCAAAGTGGGTTGCCACCGATGCGGATCGCGGATTTACAGCGGGATCAAACCATCCTTACGGTGGCCCGAGAACTGGCCCAGGAATTGATCGATGCGGACCCACTGCTGGAGGCTGCTGAGTACGAACAACTGAAAAAACAGGTCCTGCGGCGGTATGGCGAGGTTTTGGAGCTGGGTGACGTCGCCTGAGGATTTGATCGGATCAGTCGGTCGGACCTCGCGCTGAACATCGCTTCCGATTGATTGGTTGCGATGAAAGATTGGGGTTGCCCAATGACGGGTTGCCTGCAGCAAGGACTTCGATATACTATGCGGCCTAAATCGGTTGGCAGGAACTATTAGCTCGGGTGGCGATCACCTGATTTGCAGGCGAATAAATCTAAGACACGTTGGAGTTACCAAAGATGGCTCGGCA
Organism: Roseimaritima sp.; assembly: GCA_007124075.1. Lineage (GTDB taxonomy): Bacteria > Planctomycetota > Planctomycetia > Pirellulales > Pirellulaceae > Roseimaritima. Next base: position 11,036 of record SLFV01000436.1, on the reverse strand, counting down.
ATGCGAAGTGTGCGGTAAAAAGGTCCAGATGGGCAATCGGGTGGAAACCCGCGGTAAAGCAAAATACTTGGGGGGAGTCGGCACGAAGATAACCGGCATTACTCGCCGTAAATTCGTTCCCAACCTGCAAAAAGTACACGTGACTTTGCCCAATGGCGAGAACAGGACCATGCGGGTCTGCACAGCCTGTATCCGCAGCGGGGCGGTACGCAAGCGGGTGCGAGTCAAACCTTTTGAACTTTCTGACCCCAAAGCCCAGCGTTAGGCTTCCGCGAGATGGCGTTTTCCGAGCAAGAAATTCGACAACTCGCACGGCTTGCGCGGCTGGAACTGACCGCCGAGGAGGTCCGCATGGTCGGACCGCAACTGGAGCGGATTCTTGAATTCGTCCAACAGCTTGCGGAACTGAATACTGATCAGGTCGAACCGATGACGACGGCGTTGGACATCCAAAACTGCTGGGCAGCGGACCAAGTAGCGGACGGATTGCAACGCTCCGCCGCACTGGCCAACGCCCCCCAGGCCGACGGAGAGCATTTCTTGGTGCCGCCAGTGTTGCCAGGCGGTAACGGCTAGGAGCGGCTCGCCAATAACGCAACTAGCTCACCCCCCTCCCAATAGGCGATTCCACCAAGGGGGCACGCCGACCCGTTTGCTTCCCGGTGACAAAATCATCGTTCGAATCGGTACAGGAGGTAGTGATTCTGCCTTTGTTTCCCGCCCCAAGCACCTTGGATTGCCGATGACCGTACCGCTTGATTCCGCCGCACAACTTTCCCAACTTTTGACCAGCGGAGAGGCTACGGCGGTTGAGGTCGCACAGGAGGCATTGCGTCGAATCGAAGCTTCCGAACCAGCGATTAACGCCTTTAATCATGTGGCTGGTGAAGCGGTCATCCGCCAAGCCGAGGAGCTGGACAAACGGCGCAGCGCCGGTCAGCCATTGGGACGATTGGCGGGGATTCCGGTAGCGGTCAAGGATGTACTGTGTACCACGGAGATGCCCACGACCTGCGCGTCGCGGATGTTGCGCGATTACATGTCGCCCTACGATGCGACAGTCATCGCAAAATTGCGGGCGGCCGACGCATTGCTGATCGGGAAGACCAACATGGATGAATTTGCCATGGGGGCAAGCACGGAAAACAGTGCCTGTGGGCCGACCTACAACCCTTGGGATCGGACACGAACTCCGGGTGGCAGTAGCGGGGGAGCTGCGGCGGCGGTGGCGGCTTGCGATGTGCCGCTTAGCCTGGGCAGCGACACCGGTGGTTCGATTCGGCAACCGGCGGCTTTCTGCGGGATCACGGGAATGAAGCCGACCTACGGACGGGTCAGTCGCTACGGTTTGGTTGCGTTTGCTAGCAGCTTGGACCAGATTGGCCCGATGTCCTGGGATGCCGCCGATAACGCTTTACTGATGTCGGTCATTGCGGGCCACGATCCTCGTGATTCGACGTCGCTGCCCGCAGCGGTGGATGATTACTCGCTGGCGGTCGCTCAAGCCGATGTGCGGGGGATGCGGATCGGCGTTATCCGCGACCAACTGGAAAACCCGGGATTGGACGACGACGCGAGACAAGCCGTCCAAGCCGCAATCGATGTCTTTCGCGACGCGGGGGCGGAATTGATCGATGTTCGCTTCCAGTACTCTCGCTACTGGGTGCCAACCTACTACATCATTGCCCCCTGCGAAGCCAGCAGTAATCTGTCACGCTACGATGGGGCACATTACGGATTTCGCAGCCTGGGAACGAGGGAGGTCGTCCAAAAGTTTGGCCCGCTGATGGCGATGTATTGCCACAGTCGCGACGACGGCTTTGGCCCCGAGGTCAAACGTCGCATCATGCTGGGGACGTATGCGCTTAGCGAGGGCTACGCGGCAAAGTATTACACGAAAGCCTTATCGGTACGACGATTGATTCGGCAAGATTATGACGATGCCTTCGCCAAAGTCGATATTTTGCTTGGGCCGGTTACTCCCACTCCGGCATTTCGCTTGGGTGAAAAAATGGATGATCCATTGCAGATGTACTTGTGTGACTTGTTTACCGTAGGCGCGAACCTGGCCGGTTTGCCAGCGTTGGCCGTACCCGCAGGGAAAACGGCAGATGCTTTGCCGGTCGGAATCCAATTGCAGGCCGCTCCGCTGCATGAACCCGCCCTTTACCGCGCTGCGGGGGCCTTCCAGCAGGCAACCGAGCATCATACGCGGAGGCCGCCTCAATGACCGCTACCCGCGATGATCATGGACGCTTCCCGTTTGAAACCATCATTGGACTGGAAGTCCATGTACAGTTGAAAACCGTCAGCAAACTGTTTTGTCGTTGCAGCACAAAATTCGGGGCCGCGCCCAATACCCAAATTTGCCCGGTTTGCCTGGGATTGCCTGGCGCGCTGCCGGTGATCAATCAACAAGCGATTGAATTGTCGATCCGTGCCGGGCTTGCGCTGAACTGCCGGATTCCGGAATTCACAAAGTGGGATCGCAAACAGTATTTTTATCCCGATCTGCCTAAGGGATACCAAATCAGCCAGTACGATCTACCAATTTGTGCCGAAGGCTACCTGGATCTCCCTGAAACCGATACCGGTGAAGCGGCCAAACGAATCGGTCTGTTCCGGGCTCACCTGGAAGAAGACGCTGGCAAAAGCATGCATGACGAAACAGGGGGCCTGACGCAATCGCGAATCGACTTGAATCGCTGCGGCACCCCGCTGCTGGAAATTGTCACGAAGCCTGATTTGCGGTCTGCGGAGGAGGCGAGAAGATTCTTGCTGGAGTTGAAACTGTTGCTGACGCATCTCGAGATTTCTGATTGCGAGATGCAGGAAGGAAGCCTGCGCGTCGACGCCAATGTGAACTTGCACATCTCGGCGGGCAATCAGAAAGTCGTCACGCCGATCGTCGAAATCAAAAACATGAACAGTTTTCGCGCGGTTGAACGAGCCATTGGATTCGAAAGCTTACGGCAGTACGACGAATGGGAAGAAACAGGAGCAACGATTCAAACCGTTTCCAAACGAACGTTTGGCTGGAATGACGTGCGCGAACAAACATTTGTGCAGCGGGAAAAAGAGGAGTCGGCGGACTACCGCTACTTTCCTGACCCGGACCTGATCCCCGTCGCCCTGCCTGCGGAGCGTGTGGATGCGATCCGAGCGGCGCTCGGGGAATTGCCCTCCCAAACTCGCACCCGTTTCGAAACGCAGTATCAGTTGAAACCGTACGACGCCGACGTGATCGTTAATCAGGGACCGACCCTGGTTCGCTATTTCGAAGCGGTTGCTAAAGTTGCCGGTGACGCCAAGCGCACCAGTGCTTGGATCCAACAAGATGTCATGCGAACTTTAAAGGAACAGCAGTGCGAGCTGAATGATTTTCCGATAGCCGCCCCCACGCTTGGTCAGTTGCTGCGAAAGGTAACCGAGGGGAGCTTGGACAATGCTCGCGCCCGTGACGTCTTCCAATATTTGCTGAGACATGGGGGCACGCTAGACGAAGCGACCAAGGCCCTAGGGATCGAGGCGGTTGATCAGAGCGAGCTGGATCTATTGTGCGATCGATTGCTGGCGGAGAACGCCAAGGTGATCGACGACGTTCGAGGGGGCAAACAACAGGCGTTGGGTGCGTTAATTGGACAGGCTAAGCGGATCAACCCCAACGTGAACCCCGGACAACTGCGTCAGCGTTTGCTAGAAAAAATCAACGCGGTCTAAAGCCAGTCCTCAAACAGGCCGCTTCGGATCACCGGCGACCAGCAGCCCAAGCCAAATAGGCTGCTGAAGAAAAGACCCGACCCTGCGGAGACCTCGAAGGGTCGTAGCCTGGCTTGAGCGTAACACATCAATAAACCCTGCAAACGACCCAGCACGCCTAAGATTTGTCGTCGGTCGCGGGGCCATGATCGTCGTACTTGGCTGCGGGAATCGCCGAAGCCTCGTCGACTACCGGGATCACATCAAATTCCACCGCATGCTCTTGTTCCAACTCACCGCTCGTGCTGCCGCTGGCCTCCACATCGGTGATCGTAGCCTGGGAAACGATCATTTCGATGACTTTGCGTTCGACGATTTGATTGCGAAGGGCATCCATCTGGCCTTGCTTTTCCAGCCGCGCCCTGACCCGCCGCGCCGATTCTCCCCGCTGTTGCGCGATCAATGCGACCTCCTGTTCGTACTCTGATTCATCGGCGTCGATCTCATTTTCCTCAGCAATCTTCTCTAAAATAAAATGCTCGCGAATGGATGACTCAACGATCGCCTGAGCGTTTTGGCGAATCGTGTTGGAGTACAAGCCAATCTGATCATCGGAAAAGCCACTCCGCCTCAACTCCAGCACCTTACGCTCCAATTCTCGCTTGGTCTGACGACGAACCAAATCGACCGGCAAATCAAAACTGGTACTCTCCAGCAGTTTCGACGTAATCTGTTCCCGCAATTGCTGTTGCTGCCGGTAATCCGCCTGGCGCTGCAAAGAACCACGGACGAAGCCCCGCAACTCCTCTGCCGATTCGAATCCACCTAGATCGTCCAAGAAACTGGTAGTCAGTTTCGGTGCGTGATACTTCCGCACTTCGATAACTTCAAATTCAACATCAACCTCTGCTCCCGCCAACTCCTGGTCTTCGTGCCCAGCCGATAGCTGCAAGGTTCCCCGACGACGTTCACCTTCCACAGCGCCGGTCATCAATTCGCCAAAACCTTCCATCCTGGCGTCATGGAAACTCAACGCAGGACGCAAGAAGACCGTACCCTCTTCCAACCTGCTAAGCTCCTGGCCGTTGCGAGAAAACACCGCATTGATCGACAACTCATCCCCGACCGCGGCGGGCTGTTCGGTCGCCTCACTACGCCCGTATCGCTGCAATAACGAATTGAGCGAATTCATCACATCCTCGTCGGAAACGACCTCGACCGATCGATTCAAACTAAGACCCGTAATCACCGGGGTATCAAATTCAGGACGGACTTCGACCGAAAACTCGTAACGGAAATCGCCATCATCAGGAAGCTCGATCGAATCGAAGTCAAAATCAGGCTCACCGATCGCGGAAAAACCTGCGGACTCGGTTACCTGGGTCAAACTGTCCATCAACAGCGACCCCTTCACCCGCTCGAACACCCGCTCCTTGAACTGTTTTTCGACCAATTGACGCGGCGCGCGACCAGGACGAAAACCCGGAACCTGAGCCTCCGGAACCAATTGGTCGTACTCCTGCTTCAGATACCGCCTTACCTCGTCGCGAGGGATGGTAACCACCACGTGTCGCAAACAGGCGTGAGGGCTGTCCACCTGGGTTTCCAATTGCAGAAGGGGAGTTTCCGGAATGGTCGACTCGACTCCTTCGGGACTATCTGTGGTAGACATCCTACGATATACGCCTGTGCTGTGGGGGCAAAGAAACAAAGATGCAAACAAACCTTCAAGAGCGGCTGATGGGATTCGAACCCACGACAACAACGTTGGCAACGTTGTGCTCTACCAACTGAGCTACAGCCGCTTTGATCCTGCCCGCAATCGCAGGTTTGCCATTGCTAGCGGAAGGTTTTGTTTTACGCACTTTGCAAGGTAAAGAAACAATGCAAGTTGAGGATTATAGAAGCCATCCCACTTGCTGCAAAGCCCTGTGCCAGGTTTCTCAGTCACCGGGCTTGGCGGCATTTTAGCAAGAAGACGGGTGCTCGTGCAACTGGAGTTTCATGATTCGAATCGGACGCTTTTGATCACCAGGAGTCACCACTTTTTCTTCGCGGTAACACCACCCGCGGGCCTGAACCCAATCGCGAAATTCGTGCGCGATTGATCGAAAGGGATCCGACAACAGAACGCATCCCCCCGGGGCGAGGTGCTGTCGCAACGTATGTTCCAGGTCTTTCCAAAAACTTCGGAGGTAAGTGATATCGGAGCCAAGGATCCAGGGGAATTTTCTCTCGCCCAGACGGTCTTTTCCAAACCGCAGTCGCCGCACCGTGCAGCTTTGGCGTATCGGCCAAACGGAAAGCTGCACCAGCAGCAACGGATCGCTGACGCCATCGGTTAACGTAACCTGTGCCCCAGACAGCGCCGCAGACAGCCCCGCCCGCCCGGTGCCGCAACCTAACTCCAGTACCTGCTGGCCAACCAGGTCACAGCTTTGCAGGTACTGGTCCAATCCGGCGGCGGCGTGCCAAATCGCCGCCCAAAAGGGATCGATCACGCCCGATTCGCCAGCATCCTGCCGCTGGCAGGCGTCTAACAACATGCCATCCGGATCTGAAGCGGTCGCTATCTTCCACGACTGCCCCGCGACGACGACCGGTGCCCAGTGCCAGGCAAAGCGGCGACTGGCACGGAGCTTCAGCGACAGGGCTTTGTGATCATGCATCGGCTGCCTCGCTTATGACTGCCGCTTGCTTAGGTAGCCCGCGCTGGACTCAAAAAACCGGCTCTGACGCTGCTGCAGTTCCGTCGACGCGGCCTCCCGCTGAAGCTCTAAGTCCCGCACACTGGCTTGGCAAATCCGACAGCCAACGATTTCCAAGTGAAAACGGATGTACTCCGCATATTCAGCCGGCAGCACTCTCAGTAAGTACTGCCCTAATTCGCCACGCGGGGGGCAGCTCAGCCGATTCCTACGCCAAATGGCTCCCACGGTATGCAGCCCCGCGTCTTCCCGCCCGCGAACCCGCGCCAATCGTTGTCGCAACGCTTGGTCGTGGCGGCAAGCGTTTTCAAGCTTGGCCATTTTCGCCGCGGGTAGGGACTCCTCGAAGAACGCCAATAATTCGGCGTCGCTCCACACCTCCTGCCCAACCTCGGAACCGCCTGCCGATCCGGTGGTGTTCTGTCGCTGTGGTTTGTTTTCAGATGGGGGCATGACTTTTTTACCTCAACAACCGAACCTAGATTCCTGGGGTCGCGGTCAGGTACCAGGCCGATTGCCGTACCAATGAATTTGCAACCGGTCACAATACTGGAATCCCTGCTGGTCGGACCATGGCTGCAGCCATTGCCGTTGGTGGTCCAACTGTTTCGCAGTGATCCCCTGAGGCATGATCCAAACATGCTGCTTGGGAAGCGATAACTGCCGCACCATTGCCAAGACCTCCTCCGCGTCGGCGGCACCGTCGACCACAAATTTTACTTGATAATCGATGGCGGCCTGAATCAAACTGCCAATCGCCTGCGGTGCCCAACGCCGACGCTGATGCAAGCGGTGCCAGCGCCGAGCATCCTCGGCCGAAATCTCCTGCAGGTGCGGTTGCGAGCGGATCTTTTCCCAACGGGGGCCGCTACGGGAAAGCTTGGGACTGATTGACATGAGGTCCGCGCCGACCCTGGAGGCGATCGTGCCTGCGGTTTCAATCGTGACGTGCAAACCGGCGGCCCGCAGACCCGCGACCAACGTTTCCACGCCGGAAAACAGCAGAGGCTCGCCACCGGTCAGGACGACGTGCTGCAGCCCCGATCCCCTGGCGCCAGAAATCAAATCCGAAATTGCAACCGGCTGGCCCGTGGGTTGCCAAGATGCATAGGGGGTGTCACAAAACCAGCAGCGCAGGTTGCAGCCTGACAGCCGAATAAAATGACTGGCCACCCCCGTTAATTTGCCTTCACCTTGGCGGCTGTTGAAAACTTCCGCGACCGACAGCGTCCGCTCCGCTGCCGGCTTGCCCCTGGGCAAAGCGATCGCTGGATGCAAAACTCTGAAATCTTTTTGAGGAGCACTCACCGTGTCAGATGACTTTCACAAGACGTTAGAAACCTTTGATAATCCGCGTCCTGAACGCGACTACTGGATCGAAATCCATTGCCCCGAGTTTACCTCGGTTTGCCCTAAAACGGGACAGCCCGACTTTGGCACCCTGATTTTTCGTTACGTCGCCGATTTGCAGTGCGTGGAACTGAAAAGTCTGAAAATGTACCTGCAGCGGTACCGCAACGAAGGCATTTTTTACGAACGCGTGACCAACCGGATCATGGATGATTTTGTTGCGGTCGTTCGTCCGCGTCAGTGTACCCTGGAAAGCCGCTGGACGCCTCGGGGTGGAATCAGCAGTGTGATTACGGTCCGATATCCTGACGAGCCCGCATAGCGATGCGACCATAAGGATCGGTAGGCAAACAAGTCTCCGGTACCTAAAAGTTCACGCGTAGCGGCCCGAAGGATGTTTCGCAACAGAAGGTGCCGGACACTTTTTCTTTTTTTCCGTTCATTGCTGAGCGGTCCCCACAATTACGATTTCGAAGAAAAAAATGAGGAAAGCCTGGTGGACATTTGGCCCGCGATTGATCTGCGACATGGTCGCTGCGTACGACTGCAACAAGGCGACTACCAACGCGAGACGGTCTTCGGTGAGGATCCCGCCGCGATGGCGAGACATTGGGTAAACCAAGGGGCCGACCGCCTGCATTTAGTTGACCTGGATGCAGCCAAGGGGGAGGACAGCACCGCCAACCGGGAGGCGGTCGCCAAAATTTTGGCAGCGGTCAACGTGCCTTGCCAATTGGGCGGTGGTGTCCGTGACCAAGCGGCAATTGATGCATTGTTGGAACTGGGTTTATTTCGTTTGATCGTTGGCAGTGCGGCACTGAAGCAACCCGATTGGTTCGCTCGAATGTGCGATCACTACCCCCAGCGATTGGTCGCGGGGATCGATGCGCGTGATGGACTGGTGGCGACCGACGGTTGGCTGCAAACCAGCCAGACACCGGCGGTTCAGTTGGCTCGTGACCTGCGGACCCGAACCGCAAACATCGCTGCGATCGTGTACACGGACATCGCCAAGGACGGGATGATGCAAGGCCCCAATTTGGTCGGCTTGGTTGAAATGGCCAACGCGACCGATATCCCGATTGTCGCCAGTGGTGGCGTCACCAGCCTGGAAGATGTCCGGCAACTCAAGGTTGCTGGCCTGCCCGCAGCGATCATGGGACGGTCGTTGTACGAACGCCATGTCTCGCTGGCCGACGTGCTACAAGTCGCAGGCTAGCTGCCCTTGAAACGCTCCGTGCAAGCGGACTTCTGCCTTTCTCGGTCTCTCGCAATCATGCTTAGCCAATCCAACCGAACGGTGCAGCCTTCAAGTTGCCTCGAGACGAAGAAAAAAACACCCGAAATACCCCCATATTAACTATTGCCGCACCGGCAGATATCTTGAAACTGAGTCGGTATGCTTCAGACGCGCGGCAGACGAAAGCATGACCTGGTCCGGCGGGATGCAACAGGATCGTCCCGAAGGAGTGGCAGGACCAGCCTGAAGGGGGCCACGAGCCCAAAATATTGCTATCCGTTGCTCGCGCGATTGCACGTGATGAACTTGTAACTGCAAAGGGTCTCTGCCATGCGATCGTTAGTGATTTTGCTGCTGTTCCTTGTTGGGCTCGCGGGTGACAGGGCCCAAGCCGCAGTCATAATCGGCTCCCCTTCTTTCTCGTACTTTGATGACTTTACCGGATTCGACGGAGATGCGGACCCCGCGAATTGGGTGACGACGGATGTCAGCAATACGAGTGGATGGCGAGGGACGGGGACCGGCAGTTCAACCACAGGAGGAAAGTATTCTTTCGGGGACACCGGTAGCGGGGCGACGTTTGATGGTTCGCTTGGTTTTTTGCCTTCTGAAACCCGGTCCATCAACGCGGACATCCGTTTTCAAAACGCGACCGGAAATCTGATCACCCAGTTTACGGTTAGTTACGACGCGGAGCATTGGCGCTCGACGCTTGACGGTCGGAATAACGGCTGGGCAGTTTCCTATTCGATTGATGGTGGAACATTCGCGGCACTGAATGATTTGGCCTATGTCGCCGCAAACACGAACTCGACCGGGATTAACCCGGATGACGGTCCGTGGGAAACAGTTAGCCTTTCGCAAACCGTCACCGGCCTCTCGATCGGGAATGGTTCGGAAATCGTGATTCGTTTTTTTGGAGACAACGGGTCGGGGAGCGATGCGAGACAAGGGGTCGCGATTGATAACTTTTCGTTTCATTCGACCGCGGTGCCCGAACCGGGATCGGCTTTGATCCTGCTGTCTTTAGTGTGTACACCCGCGATGCGTTGGTTACGAACGAGCAAATGGATCAGCCCCAATCCTGTTCGGCACTCGCCTTGCTGCAGTGCGGTTCCGACGCGGTAGTTGGGGTTGGGTTGCGATTATTGTCCCTGCGGTTGCAAAGAAGTATGCGTTCTATCTCCCCGTGGTGCCGGGGTTGTTAGCGTGGTGGGTTTCTTTCCACGTTTCGGAGAATATAGCCAGATGGTGCCACCCACAAATAGTCATATTGTGCCACTCAATAGTCATATTGTGCCACCCACCAACCGATTGACACAGTGCCGAGAAGGCGGGGAGATTGCCGCGCCCCTGCTGACGTCGCTCAGCGGCGTGGAAATCACATTCGACGGGACCGGCACGCTTCCAATCAGTCAAATCGTCGGCTTGACCGACGGCCAGCTGACCATCACCGGCGGCGAACACCAATTCACTTCGCTGACTTCATTCGACGGCACCAACATTTTCGTCAGCAACGGCGGACGACTGTCGATACCCTCGGCCGCAACATACGCGCACGGGCGAGGTTCAGACAGGTCGGTAACGTTGCGCGCGACTGGAACCGGCAGTGTTTTGGACCTTGGAAATTTGCAACTGCTCGTTGCGGCCACGGGGCGAAACGCGCATCTCGTGATCGACGCCCAGGCCGGGGGCATGATCGATCTCAGCGGCGTTGAAGAGATCACCGATCCCGATGAAGGCAATGCAGACGGTCGAGCCGTACGGATCACGGCCGATGGAACAAACAGCCGCGTCGATCTGACGAGCCTGGAGCGTTTTCACGACCGCAGTTCCAGGTTCGGACCCAACAACACCACCGGCTACTCGGCGTTGATCGCCCGCAACGGCGGGGAGATTGCGGTGAGCGAGATGCTGGTTGTGACAAATGTTGAATTGGTAGTCGATGCTCCAAGTACGATCCTGGGTGGAGATATATCACTGCGTAACGGCGCGATCCTTAGTGGCCTTGGGACGGTATTTGCAAACGTAACGAATGT
>SLFV01000525.1 GCA_007124075.1 Roseimaritima sp. | reverse complement strand
TGTTGCTATTTCCGATTCTGGTGGCGATGGTGATTCCGTACTTGCTGGTAGGCGTTATCAGCAGCGGGGTGGTGGTCCAATCATTGACAGCGGGCTTGGCTCCTGAGTTGGCTTGGTTTCAAGTCTTTGACGGCCAAGGCAATCCTGATCCGCGTGTCCATGGGGGGGTCCCGGCTTGGCTGGGCTCCCTAGTTATTTGCTGCGTCGTTTCGGTTTACGTATTTTTTGGTGGGATGCGTGGGACGGCCTGGGCCAACGCTTTTCAGACGTTGGTTTTCATGATTTTCGGCGTCATCACGTTTGTACTGATTGCTAACAAATTAGGGCAGCAGGACAACTTTCTAGCGAACCTTCAGACGCTAGGCAATTCGATTCCCGATGCCCACGCCTCGCGGTCACAGATGAGCCACACCATTTTTCTAAGCTACCTTCTCATCCCGCTTTCGGTTGGCATGTTTCCCCATGTTTTTCAGCACTGGATGACCGCCCGCGGGGCGCGGACCTTTCAATTGCCTGTGATCATGCATCCGATCTTCATTATGATCGTGTGGGTTCCTTGTGTTTTGGTGGGGGCCTGGGCACAGGGGAATCTGATTCCAGACTCTCCTCCCAAACCCCCCGTCAGTGAGGCCAATGCGATTTTGCCGTTTCTGGTGCGCACGCTAACGACACCGCTGGTGGGAGGATTCCTAGCGGCGGGGATTTTGGCAGCGATCATGTCCAGCCTGGATAGTCAATTTCTCTGCCTGGGAACCATGTTCAACAATGACATCGTTCATTACTACGCTGGCGAGAATCGCTTTACGGATCGCCAACAGGTGCTGATTACGCGCGGGTTTATCGTCGCGATTGTGACGGTTACTTATCTTCTCGGTCTTTGGCTGGGCCCCAAAAGCAATGTGTTTGCCCTGGGGATCTGGTGTTTCAGCGGCTTTACGGCACTGTTTCCGATTATCGTTGCGGCCTTATACTGGCGGCGTTTAACGGCGGTGGGCGCAATCGCGGGAATCGTAGCCGCAATGTTTGTTTGGGGCATTCTGATCTATTACGCGAAAGCTTCAGGCAACCTGCAAGCCTACAGCGTTGCGATTCCGGTTGGCGGATCGACGTATCTGGTTAAACCGGTGGTGCCCATGCTGCTCAGCTCTACGATAGCAATGGTGGTGGTGTCGCTTGTCACACGACCACCGGCGGATTCGATTCTGCGGAAATTTTTTCCCTCCGATCCGGGAAAGACTCGATCCGCATAGAGGGTTTGCCGGCTACGTTCGCCAAGCCGCAGAAAAAGGGTGTATTTCAAAGTGGAGGTGGAACCGATGCAGCCCGATCCAGGATTGCTTTTCTCGCATTTGCTGACGGGGGCTCTATTGATAATCGGTGGCGGGGCGATCCCGGAATCGGTTGATCAGGCATTTGTATGGCGTTTGGCTAACCATCCTCCCGAGCGAACGGTAGTGATTTTGGCCGCCGCCGCTGCGGAGCCGCAACGTACAAGCCAAGCCATCTTCGACCGCTTACAAGCGGCTTCGGTCAATCCACAGCGGATTGTAGTTGGGGATTCCGATACCAAACGCCTGATCGAACAGCTTCGCTCTGCGTGCGCCGTATGGATTTGCGGCGGCCGGCAAAGTCGACTGGCAAAAGCGTATCCGGGAGATGAAGTCGCAGCGGAACTGCGAGCGCTGCTGCAGCGTGATGGCACGATCGCTGGTACCTCCGCCGGGGCGGCGATCATGACGAAGGTGATGTTCAGCGGGGATGGGAAAGGACCGCAATTGGCCGCTGGTTGGCACTTGCTGCCGGGAGCCTTTGTTGATCCCCATTTCTGGCAGCGTGATCGTGCTGATCGTGCTGATCGTCTGCGATCGGCTGTGGCCCTGCATCCGGATCGATTTGGCGTCGGGATCGACGAAGCAACCGGCGTGTTGGTTCAGGGCCGTGAATTGATGGTTTTAGGCCGAGGATCGGTAACCATCATGGTCGCTGGCAACGCGACGCGATCGGCGACCGAGATGGTTTTGCGTACCGGGGATCGCGCCGACCTGCAGCAACTGCGCCGAGCCGCGTACGCCCGCTCCATCGGCATGCAACCAGGAATACCCACCGGACCATCGCCAAGCTGCGAATCCGGAGCGCTGGTGATCGTTGGTGGTGGCGGAATGCCGCAAGCGATCGTTGATCGGTTCATCGAATTGGCTGGGGGAAAATCGGCTAGGATTGTTGTCCTGCCGACCGCAATGCCAAGATACCAGGCGATCAAGGCGGAAATTCCCGGCTTTTTGCGTCAAGCGGATGTCACCGAGGTCACCTTGCTATCTGCGTCCACGCCCCAGGAGATTGAGGGCCCAAAATTTCAAAACGCGCTGGCAACGGCAACGGGAGTCTGGTTCGATGGTGGGCGGCAATGGAGATTCGTCGACGCCTACGAGCAAACCAATGCGGTGAAGCTATTCCACGAGGTACTGCGTCGCGGCGGGGTCGTCGGCGGTACCTCCGCCGGGGCGACTATCCTAGGCGAATATCTGGTCCGTGGGCATCCACTGGGAAATCAGATCATGATGGCGGAGGGCTACGAACGAGGCTTTGCACTTTTTCCTGGAACCGCCATCGATCAACACTTCAGTCAACGCAGGAGACACGCTGACCTGATCCCGGTGATTGCCCTGCATCCGCAAATGCTGGGGATCGGCTTAGATGAAGCGACCGCCCTAATTGTGCAGGGCACCCAAGCCAAGGTCGTTGGTCGAGGGGCCGTCTATTTTTTAACTGGTCGACATGCCGCAAACGTCGCAGCCGACACCGACAATCCCGCATCCGCCTATCGCGTCGTCACCAGCGGCAGCACGATCGACCTGACCGAGGTCAACGGCAACTAGCCGCCTTGCACCTGTACGGCGATTGCCTTAGCGTTTAGGGAATAGTGGACCGCCATAGCGGGCGTTCGCACCAAGTTCTTCCTCGATCCGCAGCAGTTGGTTGTATTTCGCCATCCGATCACTACGGCTGGCCGATCCCGTTTTGATTTGCGCAGTGGACAAGGCGACCGCCAAATCAGCGATCGTCGCATCTTCGGTTTCACCACTGCGATGGCTGCAAACGCTGGTGTATCCGTTACGACTGGCCAACTGGATCGCGTCGATCGTCTCACTGAGCGTTCCAATCTGGTTGACCTTAATCAGAATGCTATTTGCGATCGACTCGTCGATACCGCGTTGCAAGCGATCGACATTGGTCACAAACAAGTCGTCACCCACCAATTGCACACGATCGCCCAATTGTTCGGTCGCCAGTTTCCAACCGTCCCAATCGTCTTCGGCGCATAGATCCTCGATGCTGCAAATCGGATACTGCTTGCACCATCCACTTAGCAGATCAACCAACTCGGCCGCCGAAAGCTGCTTTCCGTCCATCGTGTACTTGCCGGATTGCTCACTGTAAAACTCATTGGCTGCCGCATCCAAAGCAATCCAGATTTGCTCGCCCGGCTTGTAACCCGCATTCTCAATCGCCTGCATGATCAGGTCCAACGCTTCCTGATTGCTTGCTAGGTCGGGAGCAAAACCTCCTTCATCGCCAACGGAGGTGCTGAGCCCTTTTGCTGACAGAACCTTTTTAAGGTGGTGAAACGTTTCCACTCCGGCCCGCAATGCCTCGCTGAAACTGGCAAATCCCAGAGGCATCACCATAAATTCCTCTGGCAAATCCCAGAGGCATCACCATAAATTCCT
>SLFV01000534.1 GCA_007124075.1 Roseimaritima sp. | reverse complement strand
CGTCGCCAACCTGCGGGTACTCTGGGAACCAAGCTGTCAAAAGGCAACGTTCGCGGCGGCCAGATCACGGTCAACGTCGCTTGCAGTTCGTACATCGCGGCTTCGATTACAGGAATGCTTCGTCGTTCCGCAGCCGAATTCATCGCCAAACGCTCTTCAAAAAGGGGAGCCGCATCGACGACTAAGTCCGCACCCTCCAACAACCGATCTGCATTTTCCGGAGAAACATTTTCAGCGTACCAGGCGATTTCTAGATGCGGATTCAACTCCCGCAACCGCCGAACCGCCGATTCGATACGTGGTTTGCCGATCCAGTCGTGTGTCATTAATAACTGACGATTCAAGTCCGACGGTTGCACATTGCCCGCGTGCGCCAGGATTAGCCTTCCGATCCCCGCAGCGGCTAACTCGTAAGCGACTACCGACCCCAAACCGCCGACCCGGCTGATGAGCACGCTGGAATTCTTCAGGCGTTGCTGCCCCCGAGTCCCAAAGTCGCGAACGTCCAATTGCCACGAATAAATCTGCTCCTCTTCGGCACAAAGCTCGAGGGGGCGATCACTAGGTTGCATCTTAGCCCCCACTAACCAATGCCATTAAGGCAACGGGCTGCCCGCAGTCAATCATCGTATCTGGCTTTAACGGCAACGATCGATCGTCTTGAACGACCAGGACCCCGGCAGGCAATGTCTCCTGAGACCCAACGGATAGTTCCGCTAGCCCGAAGTAATCAGCCACCTGGGGATGTTCCTTCAGCAGCGCGGCAAAGACATCGACAATCCGACAGTCCGACGGCACCTGCAGTCGGACCTGATCTTGCCCCAGCAGATTCTCCAGCGGACCCGTCAATTCTACCGTCAATTCAGCACGCATTATCGCAATCTCCAACGATTCCTCCTCGGCTGGTCCAGTTGTTCAAGCCAGCAGGCTGTAGGCTACCAAATTTGCAACCGTTTGACAGCAATAAGTGGCAGTCTATCCACTTTTGGCCGCCGAATGCAGATTGCAACCGACGATTCTTCTCTTTTTCGCACGATCTTCATACACGCCGATCAAAGACGCAGCGTGGGAAAAACCCACCAGTCGGCTGACCGTGGCATGCAATCCTTGCTAGAATTCCGAGAGGACAAAGCAGCCAGGCCGGGCGCTGCAGAGCCTGGTCGCGTATCGTTGGAATTGCAAACCGAGGAAAGTTATGCAGCGCCGAAGACTCGGAGCTAGTGGGTTGGTCGTCAGCGAAGTTTGTATGGGCACGATGACTTTCGGGTCGCAGTGTGACGAGTCAGAATCGTTCGCGATCCTTGACTGGGCTTACGAAGCGGGTATCGATTTTTACGATGCTGCGGAAATTTACCCAGTTCCTCCGTCGGCGGAAACCGTTGGGTTGACGGAACGGATCGTCGGCCAGTGGTTGCAAACCAAGCCACGTGATTCGGTAGTCTTGGCCACGAAGGTAACCGGGCCGGGGCACGGTTGGTTTCGCGCACCGGTACGGCATGGGTATGCTGCGTTGGACCGAATTCAAATCATTCGCGCCTGCGAGGATTCGCTGCGACGCATGAATACCGATTATGTTGACTTGTATCAAATCCATTGGCCTGACCATGGCTTGCCCTACGAAGAGGTTTTGGGAGTTTTGACGGAACTTCGTCAGGCCGGAAAGGTACGTGCAATCGGTTGCAGCAACGAGACCTGCTGGGGGCTGATGAAAAGTCTGTGGGCGGCTTCGAATGATGGTTTGGATCGATTTCAGACGGTGCAGAATAATTTCAGCCTGATCAATCGACGCTGCGAAAGTGAATTAGCGCAGGTTTGCCGTCGGGAAAAGGTCAGCCTCCTGCCCTATTCGCCACTGGGCGGCGGTGTTTTATCGGGCAAATATCAAACGGGGCCACCGGCAGGTGGTCGCTTCACTGCCTACCTTCAGGGGGAACAGGAACGGCAGAAAAGGATGGCCGAGCGGTTTGTGAATCCGAGAACACTGCAGACTACGGCGCGCCTGCTTCCGATCGCCGCTGAACTGGGGGTCTCCTGTGCTGCGTTATCGCTGGCCTGGAGCAAGCAACATGACTTCGTAGCATCGACGATCGTGGGTGCGACCAGCGTCGCGCAATTGGAAGAAGTTCGCGCTGGCTTTGATTTGGTGTTGTCCGCCGACACCCTGAATGCCATCGACCAAATTGATTTCGAAATCCCCAATCCAATGACCGAAGATGGGCTGAGGAGGCTGTAAACAAGACCACAGGCATGCCCCATGCGAGCGCAAAAAAACCGTGCGAATGCAAGACACTCGCACGGTTTGTGTCCGTTAGCGACGCAACCGAAGTCTTTATATTCTCGCCGCTACCGCTTAAGCACTCTTGCTCATCGGAAATGGCTTGGTTCGGCCAGCAACAATATTCTCGTCGATGGTGTAAACCGTTCCTTCAGGTTGGTCGGGCAGTTCGTACATCAAGTCCAGCATGACTTCTTCAAGGATCCCACGCAAACCACGTGCGCCAACCCCTTTGTCAGTCGCTTTCTGAGCAATAAACCGCAAAGCCTCGTCGGTGAAGTTGAGTTCACAATTCTCCATTTTGAACAAGGCCTGGTACTGCTTTGTCAACGCATTCTTAGGTTCCCGCATCACTCGGACCAATCCGTCTACATCCAACGGCAACAGATTACTGACAACCGGAAGCCGACCTACCAGTTCAGGGATCAAGCCAAACTCCAGGATGTCATCACTTCGAACTTGACTCAACAGGCCTGCAGCATCGGAATTATCGCGATGGACGGACCCGCCCCCGAAGCCTAGTTTGCGATCACCAAGCCGTTTGCGAATAATGTCTTCGATTCCGGTAAAAGTGCCCCCGCATATAAACAAAATGTTGCTAGTGTCCATTTGGATATACTGCTGTTCGGGGTGTTTTCGTCCCCCTTGTGGAGGTACATTCGCGATGGTCCCCTCCAGCATTTTCAGCAGGCTTTGCTGCACACCCTCGCCGGAGACATCACGCGTGATCGATACGTTGTTGCTGGTCTTACCGATCTTATCAACCTCATCGATGTAGAGGATGCCTCGCTGGGCCGCCTCCAGATCGAAATCGGCCGCGTGGAGGAGTTTCAGCAGCAGGTTTTCGACATCTTCGCCTACATACCCCGCCTCTGTCAGCGTCGTCGCATCCCCAATGGCGAATGGCACGTTAAGCATTCGGGCCAGCGATCGGGCCAGCAGCGTTTTCCCGCTTCCTGTCGGCCCCACAAGCAGAATGTTACTTTTCTCGATTTCGACCTCCTGCGCGCCCTCCCACTCGCTATTAAGACGCTTGTAGTGATTATGAACCGCCACGCCGAGGACTTTTTTCGCTGCTTCTTGCCCGATCACATACTGGTTTAAGTGTTCAACGATCGCACGAGGGGAAGCGATTTCCGAGAACAACGTCTTAGCCGGTCCACGGCGTCGCTGCTCCTGATCGAGGATCGACTGGCAAAGCTCGATGCATTCGCCGCAAATGTAAACGTCCCCCGGACCTTCGACCAACGGCCCGACGTCGCGGTAACTTTTGCGACAGAAGGAACAAAACGCGTTCTTCTTCGTTGTTCCATTGCCACGTTTCGTATTGCTAATATCTTTGGAAGGCATACACGGTTCCTTGCTGTTTTGCCAAATCCGCTCCTATCTACTTTCCGTGAGCCAAGCTCATTCAAGCAGGACGCAGCAGGTTTGACACCGGACTGGGAAGGTCCACAGCTCGAATGCTTCCCGGACTGCCTCAACCCCTACTGGCTTCGCCACAATGACGTAGAACCAAATAGGATGGAAAGTCAGTCTCGGGTTCGGGGCATCCTTGTCCGCGAAATCGAGCCAATCGTGGTTAAATTCGTAAAACAAATATTCAAAACGGTGCTGCGAAAGGGACAGAACGACCGCAACGCAACCGATGGGGAGGTCTCGGGCACTTGCCCAAAATGTACCCGATTTTTAGTGGGGTGTCGCGTGCGTGTCTGGACGGGCCAGCTACCACTCCGATACCCTCAATTCAGGGACAACCATCGTTCACCGATTAGGCTAATCGGCATCTGCTAGCAACGACCCTCGCAGTTTTTATCCTCCGTGGCAGTTTGCTTGCAAATTCTTGCAGGCCAACCGGTCTTTGGTGTTGGAATCGTGAAAACTTGCCACCGCGAGCGAGATGGATTCACGCATTCCCGTCGTTCTAAATGGCCCACCTTCGTCCTCCGTTTTATTGACCGAGTCGTATCCGAACGCACCTGAATAATAGGGGCTGTCCCCCAGCGGGGTCCAGGATTCGATGGCGAGAAAACCGTTTTTTATGGCGCATACGCGGGAAGTGCGTGGGGAAAGCATTTCAGTCCACGTCTCCAGACGACTTGGTTCTGGATGTTGCGCCCGCGCCTGCCAAAGCGTCTTGCTCTATCTCTTATTCGCTCAAATCAGCCAAAGACTTTCGTCCGCAATGCGACTAGCTCCGCGGGCGTTAATGGTTCGCCTCCACAGGCGATCAGGATGCAAGACGCGGCGAAAGCTTGCTGGTCAAGTCCCTGAACGATGCGTCTGAGATCGACCCCCTCGTCTTCCCGGTTTGGCATCGCAAGACATTCACGCGAAACCTCCGACAGATAAACACAGCGTAGCCGCTCCTTGTGACGTGCAAGAAAATCGACGATCGGTACCTCTGCCTGACGGAGCATTGACGAAGTGTCCGCCGCGAGACCGATTCTCACATCACCGGGAAGCCACTGCAGTAACCGCTCGTAGTGCGCGATACTGGCGATGGCGGATCCAACGCGTGCTTCGATGGCAAGCGAAATGGATCGATCTACCGCAAAGTGATGCAGGCGCTGGCAGGACTCTGCGATCCGGGTGAGCGCCAGTTCGGGATCAACAGCCGGAACTTTGGGCCCCGTGACAAAGGTTACCAGGGCACACTGGCTTGCTGCCGCCCAATGGATGCTGCGCAGGATTTGCTGCTCGCGAACCTCCCCGTTACCCGAATCCAACGATGGCAGCTGAAGCTGAGCCGGATCGCTCAGGTAGAAACCATCACTGTCCCAAACCAATTGGATGCTGTATCGCTGGACAACCTGTTGGATCTCAGCCAGGATCGGTCCGCTTCGCGCAGTGGAAAACTCCCGATGGCTGCGAATCGCGACCGTCGTGAATCCCCGCTCCGCCAGCAACTGTAACGCGGTGGCGTGGTCGTGGTGCGGTAAACATGCTGCATGGAACCCCGGTTGCATCGTGCTGACCTTCATTTAGGTAACGCGAAACCATATGGACAACAGTATCGCCGGAACGACCAAGGAAAAAATCGCCAGCCCCCAACCAATCCCCGAAGCCAGGAAGGCAATCGCTGCGCTGAACGGGATGATCGTCAACACGGCGATCCTGATCAGCATTTGTAAGGCGTGTGCATCCGGAGCCAGCATGACTCGCACCCCACGAAAAAAAACCCCAAAGGCAATCAAGCCAATCAGCAAGGGGAAACCGCGTTCGGGCGAGACACGCCAGGGTTCATCGGGAGGGGCGGCAACGGGTGCCAGTGTCAATAGATAAGCCCCTAGCATCGCCACAATCAATCCGATCGGAAGCGTCGCTGAACGCACGTCTCCGTCAGCTTCATGGCGAGCCATGTTGGTAACCCCCATGACATAGACCCCCATTCCGCAGGCAAAGATTAGCACATGGCCAGGCGCGAAGTCACTCCACGATTGCAGGGGGCCTGTCAGCAGGACGGATGCCCCCAACAGAAAACTGAGAAATCGACAAAATCCCATCAGCAAAGGTGCCAACGCGGTCTGCTTGAGAGGACCATCGTAGGCCACGATCGTGATCGCCAGCAAACAAGCAACCAGAGTCGGACGCCACGTTGATTCCCAATTTTCGCTCGGTAGATAACCCGCAATGCTGGCCAGTATGATACCTAAGGTCAGCAATCCCCACCCCGCGCGGCCTGCTTGGTTGATACCGATCTCACCCGAAGGTAACGGACGTCCAGGACGCTCTCGCCGATCTTTTTCGACATCAAACCAGTCATTTAGGATCATTCCCGACCAGTAAAATGACAGTCCTGCAAGAAGTACCATGCAAAGCCGAGCCAGAGGGTCAGCCCCATGGCCGATCAGCAAGAACCCCGCAGTGACATCCGCGATGACGGTGAAAGTGTTAGGCAACCGAATCAGTTGCGCCCAGTGTCGTAGCCTTGATCTTCCGGACAATCGTTTCCTTTCCAAACTGGTTTGCAAACGGGAACGGGGAACGTTCAGTCGACAACAGGCGTATTGCCTTCCCTTTTGGGCAGATCTCTCCCGACCCCTTTACTTGGGGCCGGAGCAGACGCATGGCCAGGACCGCAATCGATTGGGCGTTCCGAAATCACGTGGAGACCCAGCCTGAATTGTAATCAAAAAAAACACCAATGGCGGAGCCGTCGGAAAAGCGATGCGGTGACGCGGCGTTTACGGGTGACGAAAAAGAAAATGTTGTTAAATCAAATGAAAACCAAGCAATCCGTGCGACAATTTTTCTGCTTGGGATCTGCTTGGGATGTAGAGTAGCTTCAGAGTCGGCAAGGAAGTGGCTGTCTTCATGTTGTTCTTCCGCTGTTTTGACATCCCATCTCTCCGAAGATTGGCTTCCCATGTTGGTCCTTCGACGCATTCGCCTCCGGCAGTACTGTTGGATTTGGCTGATCACGGGTTTATTGGTGGTCCTGACGCAGGGTGTAGGGACCGCTCCCATTGCCGCCGATGAGACGCGAGTGGGGTTCGTGGAATACGAGGTTCAGACCGCGTTTTCCCGTATTCGGATTCGACGACTGGGGAGAATCCGGTCGCTGCTGTTCGTTCGCGATGACGGGGAAGAGGCTTTCCAAAGCCAAATGGATCTGGCCCGTCCTCATTCTCTCCGATTCCACTATGTGCAGCACATGTTTACAAGCTACCTGCTGCAACCGCAGCCGAGGGAGGTTTTGATCGTTGGGCTGGGCGGGGGATCAATGGTGCGTTTTCTGCAAAAATACGAACCGGAGTGCAGGCTGGAGGTGGTCGAAATCGATCCAATTGTCGTCGAATTGGCCGAAAAGTACTTCGGGTTAAAGCAATCCGAAAACTTGACAGTCCGGGTCACCGACGCGTTGGATTATTTTGATCAACACGCATCCCTGTTCGATGTTATTTACATGGATGCTTTCCTCAAACCATCTGCATCGACCGACCCAACCGGGGCTCCGCTGCGTTTGCGAACGATCGAGTTTTACCAGCAAATCCAGACGCGTCTGACCGATGGTGGCGCGGTTGTTTTTAACATCAATCCCCATCCCGACGCCAGGACCGATATTGAAACGATCGCTCAAGCATTTCCACAGGTCTACGTGTTCACCTTGCCGGAACGCCAAGGGTTTGTGGTGATTGGATCGATGCGGACCGTGCGGATGAAGCCACAGGCGATGCGGTCCGCAGGCAAGGCTTTGGACAGACGATTCAAGGCGAATTTTTCCTTCCAACGCATGGCAGCCCATCTGACTCCGTTGCCAGTCATCAGCAATTAATTTCCTCCCCTGCGGCGGTCCACACCGGTGGCTTTAACGGGGCCATGACATCTGGACGTTTTCCTTCTTCACTTCCTTTCTCGCGGAACGCATGCACAGGGGGCCGCAAATTCGATTTTTGGCTGTCGTGTACACAAACCGGCGTGATTGTTACAGTCTTTTGGGAATCGTTCGGAAATAGCTCTGGCAACCTCGGTGATGAAACAAGTCCTGATGGAAAACTTACCCAATACCGAAAAGAAGGTTTTGATCGTTGGAAACGGCGGGCGTGAACACGCTTTGGCTTGGAAGATTGCTCAAAGCCCCCAAGTCAAAACCGTTTATGTTGCTCCTGGAAACGCGGGCACAGCGATCGATGCGATCAATGTTCCGATCGCCTCGAACAATAAGGCGGAAATCATTCAATTCTGCCAACAGCAGGCGATTGATCTAGTCGTGATCGGCCCAGAGGACCCCCTGGTTGAGGGGATGGTCGACGATTTAAAAGCCGTAAAAATCCGTGCCTTTGGGCCATCGGCGGCTGCGGCCGAACTGGAGGGCAGCAAGGTATTCTGTAAGGATCTACTGCGAAACGCCAATATCCCCACGGCCGATTACCAAACCTTTCGTTCGGCCGACGAGGCCAGTCGTTTTATCAAGGACCGTTACCCTGAGTCGGGGCAGGAGGTGCCGGTCGTGATCAAAGCCGATGGTTTGGCTGCAGGCAAGGGCGTCATCGTCTGCTCCACGCGGGGTGAGGCGCTTGATGCAATCCATCGTGTGGCCGGAGCGAAGGAGTTCGGACAAGCCGGCGATCGCTTAATCGTGGAGGAACGCCTGACCGGCCCTGAAGCCAGTATCCTTGCCATTACCGACGGTTCCACAATCATCCCGCTTCCGGCGGCCCAAGACCACAAACCAGCATTCGACGGTGACCAGGGACCAAATACGGGAGGCATGGGAGCCTACAGTCCAACCCCAATGGTTGACGAGGAAATGTTGGCCAAAGTTGAACGCGATATCCTGGTGCCGGTCGTCCATGCGATGAAACGAGCACGTCGTCCGTTCCGCGGCGTCCTGTACGCAGGCTTGATGTTGACCGCCGCTGGTCCCAAAGTGCTTGAGTTCAATGTTCGTTTCGGGGATCCGGAATGCCAACCGTTGCTGATGCGGCTTCAGACCGACTTAATGGACTTGTTGGAAGCGGTCGTCGATGGTCGCCTGAATGAAGTGGAACCGCCACGCTGGGATCCTAGACCTAGCGTCTGCGTTGTGATGGCCAGCGAAGGCTACCCCGACGCTTACGCCAAAGGCCGTGTTGTCAGTGGTTTGGAGCGAGCAGCGGAGATTTCAGATGTCAAGGTTTTTCATGCGGGGACCCAATTGGTCGAGGGAACAGTTCAAACCGACGGCGGACGGGTGTTAGGGGTCACTGCAGTTGGCAACAGCATCAGCGCCGCAAAGTTACAGGCCTATCGCGCGGTAAAGGAGATACGGTGGCCGGGTGCATGGTGCCGCAAGGACATCAGCGACAAAGCATTGCTCCGTGCACCGCCTGATTCGCTCCCCGAATAAACAGTCTCTTCCCTGGTGTGGCCGCCGCGCTGGGCAGGGCCAAGGGAGTCGAATGCCGCAACTTCGTTCCCGAGCGAGTTCTACGGACCGACCGCGGTCGATCATGCATGCTGCGGTCGGACCACGACCTTCATATGCTCGGGGGCACCCGCATGTAGACGCTTGAACCAAGCGGGGGCTTCGGGCAAGGAGATTTGCTGGGTGATCAGGGGAGCCACTTGAATCGCCCCGCTTTCCATCAACGCGATGCAGGCGGGGTACTCCCCGTTGCAACCGCAAGTTCCACGGAGGGTGATCTCCCGAGTCACAACCGATTGTAACGGCAGTTCGATTTGGGGGCTGACATTTCCAACCAGCGTGACGTGTCCGCCTTTCCGAACCGCTGCAATCGCGGAAGCAATCGTCGCGGTGGTTCCGACCACTTCCAAGGCGACATCGGCACCACGACCTTCGGTCAATTCTAGCACAGCCGTGGTCGCATTCGAGGCTTGCGCGTTGATCGTTACGTCCGCCCCAAGTTGTTTGGCCACGGCAAGCCGTTTGTCATTGATGTCGACTGCAATCACCCGTTTTGCACCCGCCAAGCGAATGGCCTGGATGGTCAGCAAGCCAATCATCCCCGCACCAACAACCACGGCGGTGTCGCCCAGCGTTACAGGTGTCAGATTTGCGGAATGCACCGCAACCGAAACGGCCTCCACCAAAGCCGCATGTTCAAAGGATAGGCCATCAGGAAGCTTGTAGACGATGTGCTGGGGCACGGCAATCCGCTCCGCAAAGGCTCCGTGACGACGGTAATCCCCACAGGACACCCCAAGTACCCGACGGTGGTCACAAAGATTTTGCATGCCTCTCCGGCAGAAATGACATCGACCGCACGAGACCATCGAATCAAAGGTCACACGCTCCCCAGGTGCAAAACTGGTCACGTCCGCACCGACCGCTTCCACAATCCCGGCGGCTTCGTGTCCCATGATCAACGGTGGAATACGACGTCCCGTACTCCCGTCATACCCGTGAATGTCGCTGCCGCAAATCCCACATGCCTCGACGCGGACCAAAACATCCTGATCCCCGATTTCAGGCTCGGGGAAATTCGTAACTTCTAATTGTTCGTAAGCGGTCAACAAAAGCGCCTTCATTGGTCCACGGTTTTCCAAAAGAACGAGGATTCACTGGCAGCACCACATTGACACCACCGTGCGCCCACATCTTAGAATAGAGCCGATTGGATTGCACGCCCGTTCCCCACCCTGGCAACTTTTCACACCGTCTCTGGACCTGTATCTCATGATCACTTCCCCCCGTACCGCCCGTTCGGTTTCCAAATTCTGGTTGCTTGCGAAGGCAAACCCCGCAGACGCTTCCGCGGTCGAATCGTTCAGTCGCTTACTTTTGACGCGGATTGGTTGGTTGCTGTCTTTCTGCATCTTCGTAACATCGCTGCTGTTACGATCTACGGTGGGTGCGGAGGAGCCCCAACCCCTGCGAGTCCTAATCATTGATGGTCAAAACAACCACAACTGGCAGGTCACGACCCCACTGATCCTCAAGATCCTGGAAGCGACAGGACGATTCCATGTCGACGTGGCGACAAGCCCAGCGAAGGGCGAGGACTTGTCGGGATTTCGGCCTGCTTTCGAAGATTACGATGTTGTGCTTTCCAATTACAACGGCGAGCTATGGAGCGAGGAAACGCAAGGGGCTTTTGAACAATATGTGGCCGGTGGGGGCGGATTCGTTAGTTTTCACGCTGCCAATAACGCATTCCCGCAGTGGACAGCATACAATCGCATGATTGGACTGGGCGGTTGGGGGGGGCGGGATGCCGATAGCGGGCCTTACGTTCGTTTTGAATCGGGTCGCTTCATACGCGATTCCTCCCCAGGTCGGGGCGGTAGCCACGGACGGCGGCACCCGTTTTTGGTGGTTGTCCGCGATGCGGAGCATCCGGTTACGGAGGGTGTGCCCTCGTCATGGATGCAGGCCAACGACGAATTGTACGCGGAATTGCGAGGCCCGGCTGAGAACATGCATGTTTTAGCGACCGCCTACAGCGATCCGGCGACTGGTGGGACGGGGAAGCATGAGCCAATTTTGATGACCACTCATTACGGCCAAGGGCGGGTTTTCCATACCACGTTGGGGCATGACGCGGAAGCACTGCACGGGGTTGCTTGCCAGGTGACATTGCAACGCGGAACCGAGTGGGCGGCAACGGGAAAGGTTACACTTCCGTCAGTCGACGCCTTTGTGTTGACTCGTGACCAGCCAGCCTTGCGCGATCCGGCGAACTTGCAATCTACCCTGGTCAACTTTGATCAACCTCCAGATCCGTCTGCGGACGGCTGGGTGTCGCTGTTCACAGGTGACGACTTATCGGGCTGGGTGCAACGAAACGGAACAGCGACGTTTCGCGTGGCAGATGGAACAATCATTGGCAAGACAGCCACGGGCAGCCCCAATTCCTTCCTGTGCACGACTGCGGATTACGCTGATTTTGAGCTGACTTTCGAGGTTTGGTGTGACACCGAATTGAATTCGGGAGTTCAAATCCGCTCCCGCAGCACCCCCGAATTTAAGAACGGTCGCGTCCATGGGCCGCAGGTGGAAATCGAAGGAGCGCCCGGCGAGTCCGGCTATATTTACAGTGAGGCGACCGGACGGGGATGGATCAGCAAGGAGCAACCGATCAAGGACGCAATCGTCAACGACCAGTGGAATCGGTACTTGGTCCGTGCTGTCGGTGATCGGATCCAAACATGGGTTAACGGTCGAAAGATCGAAGACCTCCGCGATCCGGAATCATTCTCCTCTGGATTCATCGGCTTGCAGGTACACGGGATTAAGAAGAACCGCGGACCGTACGAGGTCCGCTGGCGTGACCTGCAGATTCGTCCTCTGTAAGTCCCTGGTAGCTTTCCAGTCGAATCCTCGGACGCACACCGTGACTTCGTTTATGGGGCTGGGCTTCCGGTCGCTTGGCTGATCATGATGTTTTGCTGCAGCACCAGAGGCTCATCGCCTGTCTGTAGTTCGAAAACCATCGTATACGCTCCGGGGACCAGCGGTTGATCAACACGGAATTCCAATTCTGACTTTCGGCCAGGCATGACCCATTTCCCGAAACCACCTAAGATTTGGCGACGCTGCCCGGTATCGGAAATCAGGGTCAAGCGAGCGTCCAGCGGGAGGTGACGATTACCCTGATTTTCCACCCATGTCCTGAAGCTGGGATAGGTTCCAAACTGATCCCAAACGATGGAATCGATGCCAATTTTGGTACGCCCCAGCGGTTTAAAGATGGTCGCGAGGGGGATTTCACGGGTTTCCCAGAATTCATTTGAACTTTCTTTGGCGGCAACCTCCACCGTTCCATACTGGACGGGTTCCTCAGGTGCCAACTGCCCCTTCAAAATTACCGACACATTCCGTGCAGCGCCCGCGGCAAGCACGAATTCTACTGGCTGAATGATCAGCAAGTCAGCTTCACGTTGCGATGCATCCAGCGTGCGCAGTTTGACACGCTGAGGCTGGCGACCGTGATTTTCCACTTGCATGGTTACCCGTCGATTTCCGCCGCGCAGTTGCGAAAGTTCAATCTGATTCGGGGAGATCAGCAGGCCGCCACGGGTTTGAGCAACCAAGATCTGTTGTGCTGGAAAATCGTCCGCATCGACAGTCACGGGCAATGACTTTCGCACCACCGTTCGTTTGGCAGCGAGCAACTCAAGTTCCGCCTCGTAGGTGCCACTGGCGATCGCTTGAGGCAGCATTTCTTCCATGTAAATCGTCGCGTGCGGCAGCAACTTAGCTAAGTAGCGTTCATCCGACTGCATGCTTTGTCTTACGGGCATGACTAACCTCACGGGTTTGGGGGCCCTGTCATTCCGCGATCGCCACATGCGTCCTCGCATTTCAAATTCCTGCGTCGCATCGGTTGGGTTGGTAACGGTCGCTCGCAATAAAGGCCGCCCATTGACCGGGACCACTGTGACATCCTGGATCACCAATCGATCGGCGGTATCGTTGCGTGCGCCTTCGACCGTCACCTCGATTCGTAGCACATATTGCGTCACGAACGAAATCAGTGCCTCGGTTCGCCCACTTGAATTCGGAGCGACAGTTTCACCCGCTGGCTGACCACCTAAGTCGCGTACCAATAAACCAAAAACGTGGTGCCGCGCGTTACTGCTAGGAACCTGAATCACGCCCTCGATCGTGTCGGTTTTGTTCGCCTCCAGCGTCATCTGTGGGGGCGTTGCCAAGCGAATCCCATCCCCATCGTCGTTGGCCTGATCGTTCAAGATCAATCCACTACGTTGCTGCCGAAGCCCCATCGGTCGCACTTCGATGACCGTATCTCGCTGT
>SLFV01000511.1 GCA_007124075.1 Roseimaritima sp. | reverse complement strand
TCCCGATGGCACCATTTAGATCCCCCATTTAGATCCCTCTGACATTTTTCTCGGATTCGCCACGCCAATCACACCTCGAGAGACCAGGCTGTCGGTCGGCGTGATTGACGATTACGGGCAGCTTGCGGTGACGATGCTGGAGTGTCGCTTGAACCACGTAGTCGGTAACCCTCCTGACAGGTACGAACCGCGTGTTGTCAAACGAAGGCCAAGCCCTACCCGTTGATGACGAAGCCCTGCTCTCAATACAAACCCGAATAAGCAACGGGCTTATGGCGCAATAATCGCCATTCGTGTCCGACACCGTTTTCGTTCCCGCGTTGATGCCCAAACGTAAACAATGAGTCCCATCCCGTTTGATTCCTCTGACAATGAACCCTCCGATCCTTAGGATACGAATTCACTTCGCCCCGTAAGGATTATCACGCATCAGTAGGGTATCCGGAATCCGTTCCCCGCCGTCGCGTGTCAATAAAGCTTGCCAGATCCCCTGGTCGATCGACTGCGAAATCGTGAGTACAAATCCGTCAGCCATGCCCACTGAAAATGCGTTTTCCGAATCGCGCGGCGAGGCCTTCAGCGGAGCGAGTGCGTCGGTTACGTCAACCGGTTTGGTCCAGGGTACCCGAGGGTGCGTTTCCACCACGATCACGGTGTTGCTCGTTCCGTCCTTGAAATGGGCAAAGGTGGGCGGCTGGCCGTCGGCAGTCAGAGTCAAGCCGCCACCGGGGCTGACGATGGCTTGATAGGGAGTCTCTTGCGTGGAAGGCTCGCCCGGTAATGCAAAAACGGCGGGCATCTGTTTCAAGACCGCCAAATTCGCCTCGCTATCCCACGGCTGATCCTTGCGGTACTGTTCATACAGTTGAATTGCTTCTAAGAACGGCAGCAGCTCGACCCGCCAACTCCGCGGGACGCCGCTTTGACGATCTTGAACGACCGCTGGTGGAAAGTGGCCAAAAGCATCATGGTAGTTGTGCAGGGCGATAAGGATCTGTTTCAGATTGTTCTGGCTCGCTGTTCTTCGCGCCGCAGTTCGGCTGGAGTTGACGGCGGGCAATAGCATCGCAACCAACGGGGCTACTCCTTTGTCAACGCTACCGGTCACCAGCACCTGTTGCTCTTGTGCCTCAATTTCGATCGAATCAAGCGTCTGAGTTACCTGTCCGATCATCGCCGTCCGCATCATCTGTTGCACGGGGTCGGCATCAGCGGCCTGTATGTTCGGGTCCAACTCACTCGCTAGGTAGTTGCGTCCCAAAATCTTGAGAGCCGTCAGCGTTTCCATGATCCGTCTCGGATTGGTTGTGTCCAGTTGTAGCGTTAAACCAAGTTGATCTTCGAGGTCGATACCTAATGAAGCATTGGTTACATCGTTCCATAAGGGTGTCAGCGTTCGAAACGGTGAACCCTCCGGAGTCGACTCACGGTTAAACGTGTCACGGAACCAGCCCAACTTCGCTGCGACGCGAATCGGTTGTTTGGCATGACGATCTAGCAGTTTTCCCAAAACGCCATCGCTGGGGATGCTGCCGATCGAATTGCGTAATTCATTGGTTCCCCCTATGACGAACGTCGTGGCGTCCAGTCGTCGCGTGCGATCCGCCCAGTTCGAGTGTTCGGGAAGCTCTGTTGGCTGCGAAAAACGGATCAGCAGCAGTTCTGGCATTGGAGGCCGGGCTCCCGGCGTCGGCAGCATCACCACTAACTGCTGGATGCTACGGGGATCAAGGGGTAAAGCCTGCAAGTCGTTTGTAAGAGTCCGTAATACCGGCTGGAACGCTGGCGAGCCCAAAACGGTCGGCATGTCAATCTCGACCACCGCTTCAATGACACCAGGCAAAATGAGTGTCCGTAGCGACGCCCCAGCATGTAGGTTTTCCGTTTCAACCAGGGCGGTAGCACCGCGTTCCTGTGCGACCGCATGGCGGGAATCCAGCGGTCGGAAACCAGTCGCTAGCCAGGTCACCGCAACGATCACCAGCAACGCGCAGGCAAGATAAGATCGAGTCCACTGGGAACCTCGAATACGGAATGAGCGTAACATTTCCAATCTCCTGACGAACATCCGCCGAGGTGGTAAGAATGCCTGAGCCGGCCCCGGCATCCGGACTCGCGGCTGGCGAAGCGCAAGCCCCGCCATGATTTCGACGTATCGCTGCAAACCGCCGACAGAATCCGACGCCGCAGCATCCGCAGCCAATTCCTGCTCCAGTCGCATTCGCCCGACCAATACATGCGCCAGCGGATGAAAGTAATTGATCGCGACGGCGATTTGGCCGATCGCGGTCAGCAGATAATCGTGGCGACGGACATGGGCTAATTCATGAGCAAAAATCGCGGCACGTTCGGCGGCGGTCCAACTCCGCCAGTGCGACGGAAGTAACAACAGCGGGCGGAACCAGCCGACTATCGCCGGGGTTCCGATTGCACCGGAGACCGCAATCGGGATTCCAGGCCGCAAACTCAATCGCGCCGCACACGCATCGACCGCTGCTTCGAGTTCCGGATCATCCAGCAATCGAGCTTTCAACCTCAAGCGACCCACCAGCCAAAACCCGCACAGCAGTCTCACCAAGCCAAACAGCATCCCCACACCCACGATCGCGACCAACCACGACGTTGCGTTCGAATTCATTTGAGCCTCTGGCCTAGCGGCGTTTTCGTTCGCAATCGACTCCGGTGCATCGGTTGGCTGAAAAAAATGATTCGACGCCAGCAGCCACGCGTCCCACCAAGCGGGCGACTCAATTTCTACTGCTACGTCTCTATCGGTAACCACTGCCGCAGGTTCACGGCTCGCGATGAAGGTCTCGTCCGTCTGGGACGCTCGCGAAGCAACCGCAAACCATTGCCCCCAGCTCCAGGATTGTCCACGCGCCAGCGTGATCACGGGAAGCACCGTCATGCAGCAAAGCCCTAGAAAACAAACCACCGCACGGGCTGCGGGTGATGTCCGCTGGGACAGAATGACCACGACGTAAGTCGCCACTGCGACCAGCGTGACTTGTCCGATCACCCACGCAATCAAGCGGGCTTCGACCATCGGCACGTCCAGAAAATCGAATACAGCGAACATCACTGGCACCTGAAAAATTGCTAAAAATTGAAGCCTATCCGAAAAGGGGTCTGACCCTCTCCGGCGAGACCAAAGGGTCAGACCCCTTTTCGGATAGGCACTTAAAGATCAATCATTCCCGCCGTCGGGCTGATCGCCGACCAGTCGCCGCAACCGCTCCCGTTCCGCTTCGCTCAGTGCGTCATCTTCCATCAGTCGCAGGATCATCGCTTCGGCGGAACCACCAAAGACCCGCTCCACCAGCTCTCGTAGCAGCCGTCCGGAAACTTCGGCATGACTCCGAGCGGCGCGAAACGCATGAGGCCGCTGCTGCGTGGTTGGTTTCAGGAATTTTTTCTCGACCAGAATCCGAACCAATGTGGCCACGGTCGTGTAAGCCAGTTCGCGTCCTTCGCTTTGCAGTTGCTGCTGGACTTGAGCAATGGTCGCTTGGTCGGTCCGCCAGAACAACTGCATCACTTCCAGTTCACGCTCGGTCAATTCAGGAGCCTTCGGTCTGGCCATCGTGTACCTCGAACACCTTTGGTTTTTAGAACTTTGGTTTTATAGTAGACGTTTGCGAACGCGGGCCAAGTGCTATTTTCGGAAAAAGCGGACCGTTACGCGTGGGGCGTTACTGCACGCGGTACATAAAGGTTGACATAACGAAACAGCGTGAAATCCGGGGTCGGTTTGAGACTGGCAGATCGCTTCTTCTGTCACTTTGGAGGTTTTGATGCCGGTTAGCGTCTAAATCGACACCGCGTGCCCACATAACGCCGCTGAATTGATCTTGCGTTGCAAAGACGCGATGGAGGATAGTCCGTGGAAGTTGCCACGATGGCGACTCGTGTCCATGTTCAACTGCGGAGCCCTGTCATGGTGGTTCAATTAAACGCCTCGCCTGAACCCGAATCGTCGGTCCAATCGTTCACGAAGCCCCAGCTTTATCAAATCTATATGGAAGTCGCCCGGCGCGACCACCAATGGCGGATGCAAGCGATGTATGGCGGAGACTCTCCCCCACGCGGCCTGTCGCCGTTTCGACCACTGGACGAACGGGTCTTTTGGGAACGGTTCCAAGCCGCCAGCAAAGTCGACGGCGGCGTCCAAGCGTTCACACAGCAATTGTTGCGACGTGCGCAATACTACAAGGTCAATATCCAGCAGGTTTTGCGGCACTCCGGCGCGGTACCCGTCGTTGTGGCAATGCCTGCATCCGCGACCGCCGTGGCAGCGATTCTGGCAGACCGTTGACTCGTGGGGAATAGGTTGCATGTCAAATCTAATCACGATCCTGCGCGCCGCGCATTGCCGTAGCGTGCATCACTTTTTCGTGATCGACGCTTTGCCTGAAATCGGCACCGACGCGGGACAGCGGCTTGCTTCGATCCTGCTGCGGCACTATGCCCGTTATCTGGCAGGCGCGAAAGACCCAGATACACGGTTCCGCGATTACCACAATCATGTGGTCCATGTTGGTGATGGCTACTGGGGCAGCGCGCCGGCGGCGGCGATGAAATGGTATCAGCGGTTGCAGTCGGCGCTCAGCCACGAGCAGTGGGACCAGGCGGCGTACGCAGCGGGCGTGATAAGCCACTACTTCACCGATCCCTTGCAGCCCATGCATACGGGACAGGCCGAACGAGAAGCGGTCGTGCATCGACCGCTGGAATGGAGTGTGACCCGGTCCTACCAATCACTGTACGAACAATGGAAACGCAGTGACGTTGAAATTAGGTTTCAGTTATCTAATCAACCTGGTTGGTTGGCCGAGGCGGTTTTGCATGGTGCGCGGATGGCCTACCGCTCCTACGATTTGCTGCTGGATGAATATGACTTGGAAGAAGGGGCTCAAGACCCGCCATCCGGACTGACGGTGGAGTGCCGCAGGGTCTTCAGTGATTTGATTGGAATCGCAATCACCGGCTGGGCGCGGATCATTGAGCGAGCGGCGGAGGAAGCGGAGGCTGAACGTGGTTGCCCGCTACCCCAGCAGAATCTGACAATCCCGTGTCTTTTGGCGACGATCCAAATTCCGCATCGCTGGATTGTGCGTCGAATCGAAGACAAACAGGAACAAACCGCGGTGGCGGCGATTTTGACGGAATTTCAACGGACGGGAACCGTCCAAGAAAACCTACCGGAGGAATGCAGTGTTGTTCGACGTTCCGTCGTGGCGCACGATCGCGGGTGCCGCAAGACGTCGCCAAATAATCGTTCGGCAACAGCCTTGACGTTGATATCTCAGCCCCAGGACGACGGTAGTCCGGAAGTTAATCGGGAGGTCGAAGCGGAGCAGGGAGGGGCGGCAATCACGGTCGAAGTTCATTCCGGACGGTTGACTAACGAGCAAAAGTCATTACCTATCAGGCCGATCCTCGAT
This sequence comes from Roseimaritima sp., assembly GCA_007124075.1. Taxonomy (GTDB): domain Bacteria; phylum Planctomycetota; class Planctomycetia; order Pirellulales; family Pirellulaceae; genus Roseimaritima. Next base: position 8,054 of record SLFV01000511.1, on the reverse strand, counting down.
TTCGCGAGGATTCGCTTGGTAAGGACCGACCCGGTTGTCGACGCGCCATCGATTGGCCCGAAGACAGCCGCAAGATTTCAGGCGATCGGGATCCAGACGGTTGGCAACCTGTTGGATGCGAACCCCGACATCGTGGCACCGCGTTTGGGGACACGCTGGATCGATGCGACTCGCGTGTCCGACTGGCAGGCTCAAGCCTTGCTGATGTGCCAGATTCCTGGTTTATTGGCACGCGACGTGAAACTATTGGTCGGAAGTGGATACCGAACCGCGGAAAAAATTGTGGCGGCCGACGCGGAAGCGATGAATCAAGCGATCTCGCGTTTTGTCTTGACGTCCGACGGACGGTCGGCCTTGCGAGGTTCGCAGGTTCCCTCAACTGCGGATATGCAGCAGTGGATCAGGGCCGCCAAATGCATCGTCCAATCCGTGGCGTGATGATCCGCCAGAACCAGAAACTGAAACCGCCAAACGATGGGGAGCATGGTGTCATGTGCTGGAATCAGAGTCGATGGGCATTTTCGTCCTTGCTGTTGATCGTAGTGTTGACGCTGCAGCAAGCCCCCGCGGAAACGACGGTGCCTGTGGGCCCTTCGTTTCGCATAGAAACCGAAATATACCACGAACCATCGGGGACGCCTGTTTCGCGTCACAAGATTCTATTCCATTCAGGGGTCGTGTACGACTTCTTCGAAAACGGGGGCAGTGTTAACACGGTGTTCGATCCGTTTCGTCAGCGAGTCATTTTGCTTCACTCACAGCAGGAGGTGCAGGCCGAAATACCGACGCAGCATTTGATTGATGTTACCGCACAATTGTCCGTTGCGGCTCAGCAACACGACCGCGCGGCATCGTTCGGTCTGGAAGCAGAAGTCGCGGAGGCTGAGGATCGATTCAGCGTCCAGTTTGGTGCGTGTCGCTACGACGTGACGACGCAACCTGTCACCAATCCAGAAATCGCTATAGCTTTCCACGATTTTTCGGTGTGGGCTGCCAGGATGAACGTGTTGCACCGTCGGGGTGTACCTCCCTTTGGACGCATGAAACTGGGGGAAAGCATCGCATCCGCAGGGCGTTTGCCCCTGGATCTGGTGCTGACGATCGAGGAAGGGCGCAACAAGCAGAGCTATCGCGCGCATCATCTTCTGATTGAGAGACTAGGCGATTTGGACCGCCAAGCAATTCAGCGGATCGGATCTCAGATGGCTAATTTTCGCAAAGTTGATTTGGAAGACTTTCCAATGGATGATTGATCCGAGCATCTGATCGGAAAATCCGTGATCCCGTGTCTTTTGTCGGTGTGCCAGGTTTGCTGCAAGGTTAGGCCTGAGCGGTCTCGCAAATCGATTTGATCGCGGTTGGCAGCGCCTCACATTCCAACTCAAATACCCGTTTTGCAACCGTTTCAGGGGTATCGCTGGCAAGAACGGGGCACCAACGCTGGAGCATAATGGGTCCGTTATCGTAAATGTTGTCAACATAGTGCACAGTGCACCCGGTTACCTGAACCCCCTTCTTGACAACGGCCTGGTGGACCAAAGTGCCATACATCCCCTGCCCACAAAACGCAGGAATCAGCGATGGATGAATGTTGATTACCCGACGGAAAAAATCATCGGGAATCAGGACATGATTCAAAAAACCCGCCATCACCACAAGTTCGATTCCGGCTTGGCGACAAGGCTGGAACATTGCTTGACAGTAAACGCTGGCATCAGGATGTTCGCCTTTGCGTACCACTAACGACGGAATCCCTGCATCGGCCGCGATTTGCAAGCCACCTGCGGTCGCGGAGCTACTGATCACCAGCCGAATCTCTACCGGTAGGTTGTGATTCCGCTGGTGTTGGATCAGGTTTCTTAGCGTCCGGCCACTGCCCGAAAGAAACACGGCGATCGGTAACGGTTGGTCCATTAGACGCGGCTTTCTAATGTCCTATTGATTCGCCAAATCCTTGACGAATGCGTCATATCTAGACTGAATCTCTTTGACCGCGGGGGCGTCTCCTTCACTAACGATCAATCGGTACTGCAAATGCAGCGGCTGATCAGACCCCAGTTTTGTCGTAAAGAATGTTCCAAACCGGCCGTAAGGTCGTTCGGAGAATAACGAAGGCTTGGGCAATTGAGGATTGTCAAAGTACTCCACGGTGTAGCGTTTGCCACCGACTTCGAAGGTCTGGGCAAACCATTCGAAATTGATATGCGCCGGCGGATCACCGGCATCGCCCACCTGAATCGCTTCAGCCGCTTGTGGTGCATTCGCGGGACGAATGAACCGGGCTCCATTGGTTTCAGCAACCTCTTGCGCGGCACGGAACTGGAACCCTGCATGCTGCCGATCACCGGTCAGCGTCAGGTTACCCGCCTTGGATTCCAGCTTCGAACTCCAGTCAATCCGATAGGCCTGCATCCCTGGTTCGGGATGCACGGTCACCGTTCGTAGTTCCCGCACAATGGGATCGCCCGCAGCGCTATTCCAATGGATCTCGCTTGTCATGCTGGCACGATCTGCTGTCGCAACCTGTTCCACAAAGGCGACGTGCAGCAGGTGTGCGCCGTCCTTGCAATGCCAGAAATCGTAGGTTTTACCACCTTCGACCTGAGTTTTATTCCAGCCAACGTACATCCCGCGATGATGGGTGTACAACCCGCCAGGGCCCTTGGTAATGAGCTCGCCCGAGCCCGGTCCGTAAACATGATGGTAAACTTTGTAGGTATCGTGCAAACTATCCTTGGTCGAGGGATCGTAGGCAAACATGTATTTCAGAACCAATTTGTCACCAAACGTCAGTTTGCTGACGCCTGCTTCCTGGTCGGTATGCCAAGCGAACTCCTCCGCCGCCGCCGGCAGAACGAGTCCAAGTGCCATGGAGATGACACAACCAAGTCCGATGCCAAGTCGAGTGCTCATGTAATGCTTACCTTTTTTGCTGGTTAAATAATTCAAACACAGGCATTCTAATCGATGCTTGCACCGATCTAAAGACGCTAAGTGGTAACTTTCATTTAACGTGTTTGTTTCGCCTCCGCTGGACGGGCAAGGGGACGTTAAGAATGGGGCATAAGCCCTTTCACTTCCTGCAACCGGCACAGGCATTAAAGTTGATGCCGTTGGTACAGGACGAGTGATCGCTGTTCCTATTTCGACTGGGATTTTCCCAACCTGATGCCGATGCAGTAAAGGCCGGTGATTTTGCGTAGTTGCAAAATCGTCGCTCAACAGGTTCGGCAGACAAGCACTCTTGTGGGGATTTGAGTGTTGGTCTGCGAAAAGATTCTCGCGGATCCAATAGAGCCTAAACGGCAGGGAACACGGGGTTTGGTGCTTCTCTGCCGTTTTTTCCAAATCAAGAGCAGATCAACCTTCGTACAAGCAGGGCAGTGTGCGTTTGGCCATGTTTTTGGCTTGGCAACCGCCAATCGGGCTTTTGCGAGGTGTGCTGGTTATGGTAAACACACAAACGCGATGCTGCCCGTTGCATGACGCAGGCCAGGTTTTGTCGCACAGCAGGGAAGCAACATTACATGGATGCACACATTCAGGTAACGACTGCAAAGAAGAAATTGCAGTTATTCGGTACGTCTTCGGTGTCACGGAGCACCGCTGCCGGGGTAGAAAGAAGCATGGCCGGTTATTCCGCATTCGCGTGGATGTTGGTTCCCGTGGTGACGCTGATCGATGTTTCGCTTGCGCGATGGTTTGCCACAAGCCCGCTGCCCGGCGATATCGCCAAGACCATTCGGTTGTCCGAGGTGTATTCCAATGGTGCTGGTGTCTTATTTGTCGTGCTTGCGATCCTGGCCTTAGCCCCCAAGCAACGCTGGCGGGTCCCCCGGCTGGCTACCATGGCGATGGGTGCCAGTGCCTGTGCAACAATCACCAAGATGTTTGTGCTCCGGCCGCGTCCCAATCAACTGAATTTGCAGTTCGCCGATGCCAATGCGGCATGGTTATGGCGATTTGACTGGAAGCTGGAGCAGGCCGCGTTGCTGGATTCAGGCACCCGAGCATTCCCCAGTGCGGACATGGCTACGGCGCTTGCGCTTACGGTTGGTTTGATCCTTATTTTCCCGCGAGGTCGTTATCTTTTCGCCGGATTGGCGATCTTGACCATGCTGGAAAGAATGATGGGCAACGCGCATTTTTGCAGCGATGTCCTCGGGGGAGTCGCGATCGGATTGTTTTGGTGCTTCGTTTGCCTGCACCCAAGGCTATTGGGCGTCGTTTTTGATCCGATTGAAACGCAGGCGGAAGCGCGACCGATGAACGTGCCGCAAGGCTCGCTAGACCGGGCAGCCTGAAGCCGACGCAGGCTTGCCCGTCGTCCCTCAAGTGGATGCGCAAGCGCAATGCACTGGGCCAGTGCATCAGAGCCAGTGCATCAGAGCCATTTGCATTGGAGGCGAGAGAATGGTTCGGCAGGCAGTTAAGCCTCTTCCTCTCCGTTCGTTTCCTCATCCGCGGCTTGCTTTGCGGCACCGCGAGGGGCTTCCACGCTTACGAGAACGGTTTCTGGATCCGTCACCAGGGTCACGCCTTGCGGAATTTCCAGTTCGGCTGCGGTCGCATTTTCTCCGGCGTGCAGACTGCTGATCGACAAACCAAGCGACTCTGGAATGCTGCCAGCCGAACAACGAACCTGCACCTCACGAACATTCTCGATCAGAATACCCCCTTCGTGGGTCCCAGGAGCTTCACCATGAAGATGCACCGGAACGGTCACCTCCACTTCCTCGCTAAGGTTTGCTCGCAAAAGGTCGAAATGCAAAACATGAATCCCCAGAGGATCCCATTGCACATCGTTGACGATTGCAGTGTCAGCGATTGCCCCTTGCAGCCGAACGGCTTTTCCGTGCTGCCGAAAAAACGACATCAGCTCGGACTTGTTAACCAGCAAGTGCTCAGTAGGCATCCCGTGACCATATAAAACTGCGGGGATCAAGCCCTGCCGGCGAAATTTCTGCGTCGCAGCAGTTCCAAGTTGTTCTCGTTTTTCAACATTCAATAATAGTTCAGACATCTTCGTCACCGCATCTCATTTTTGGACCAAGCAATTCGCTTTGAAGCCGAGTAGTATGCCAAGATTCGCTAGGTGTGCAAGCCCAACGAATCAGCGATGCCACAGGATCACTGCAAGATCATATCATCAACGGTATGTCCACTGGGGATCATCGGCAAGACATGCTCCTGATACGGAACCTGAACGTCCAAAACAAAAGGCCCGGGATGCTCGATCATCTCCGTCAAAGCTTCCCTCAGGTCAGCCTTGCTGCGGACCGTTGCAGCGCCGCAGCCGTACCCTTTGGCGATCGCGACAAAGTCGGGGTACCGGTTTTCCGCGTATGCGAATTTATCCGCGTCGCTGCGTCCTTTGGCTTCTTCGTGATGAATGGGGCCCAGGTAGGTGTGTGCTCGGTTGCGATCCATGAAACGGTCCTCCCACTGCACCACCATGCCCAGGTGTTGGTTGTTTAGCAGCAATACCTTCACAGGTAACTCCTCGCAGAAGCAAGTCGCCAACTCCTGGATGTTCATCTGGAAACTGCCGTCGCCATCGATGTCCACCACAAGCGCATTGGGATGTGCAGATTGGACCCCCATTGCTGCTGGCAAACCGAACCCCATCGTCCCTAGGCCGCTGCTGCTAAGCCAAGTTCGCGGTTTGCGGAATTTGTAAAACTGCGCCGCCCACATCTGATGCTGCCCCACGCCCACGGTAATGTAGGTTTCCCGTTCACGGGTCAAATTGCACAGTTCGGCGATCGCATGCTGTTGCAAAATCCCATCAAAGGATTGGTCGTAGGTAAAGGGGTGTTTTTGTTTCAATTCCATGCAATGCTGCACCCATTCGGAAATGTCTTCGGGAGGCTCCACGATCGCATTGAGTTCATGCAGAACCTCCCGGACATTTCCGCAGACCGGAATGTGAGCCGCCTTGATTTTGTTAATTTCCGATGGATCCAGGTCCACGTGGATAATTTTCGCTTCTTTGGCGAAAGCTTCGACTTTTCCCGTAACGCGATCGTCAAACCGGACGCCCAACGCGATCAGCAAATCACAATCGCGGACCGCGTAATTCGCGTATGCTGAACCATGCATTCCCAGCATGTCCATCGACAGCAAGTGATCCGCCGGAAAGGCCCCCAGACCCATGACGGTGGTCGTGATGGGAATCCCGGTCTTTTCAACCAGTTGCAATAACTCGTCACCCGCGTTTCCGCTGATGACCCCGCCACCGGCGTAGATCATCGGGCGTCGAGACCTGCGGATGGCGGCTGCCATCTGTTTGATCTTTTCCGCCGCCACCTCCGTGGGTAGCGGTCGGTAACCGGGCAGGTCCATCTCAATGTTTTGACCGACGGTCGTGCTGGATAACTGAATATCCTTAGGCATATCGACCAACACCGGCCCCTGACGTCCGGTCGAAGCGACGTGAAAAGCCTCCTTCATGACGCGGGGCAGATCGCTAACGTCGGTGACCAAGTAATGATGCTTCGTGATGCCACGACACACCTCGACCATCGGCGTCTCCTGGAATGCGTCAGTGCCAATGACACCCGTGGGGACTTGCCCCGTAATACAAACCAGGGGAACGCTGTCCAGTTTCGCATCGGCGATCGCAGTGACTAAGTTGGTTGCACCTGGGCCACTGGTCGCCATCACGACCCCGACTTTGCCCGTACTGCGAGCGTACCCCTGAGCCGCAAACGCCCCTCCCTGCTCGTGACGCGGTAAAATCGTACGCAACGAATTGCCATAACGCGTCAACGCTTGATGCATTGGCATGCTGCACCCGCCCGGATAGGCGAACAATACCTCGACGCCGTGATCGACCAGCGATTTGACCAGGATGTCCGCTCCAGTCATCAGCTTGGTTTCGGTTACGGCTTTCGTAGGGCTCATGTGATTGGTCACTTCGTAGTTGGGAGGATAAAGGATTTTTGCTAACTAACGGATTCAGCCGTTGCTGGCTCCCCTTTTAAACACGCAAAAACACGCGGAGGACAACCGTTAAACGCTGATGAGAAAATAATTAGCCACAGAATTTAATTTGCTCGACGGTTTCAAGCAATGGATAAAATCAACGAGCGTTGCGAAAAATCGGGATTCGGTTCGTGGAACGTTAGTTTCGCTCCCCGGTTGTCTTGCTGAGCGGATGCCTGAGCGAGACAACCGGGGGGGCGCGGGCTGTGTTCTGTTTCTGGCCGTCGGGATTGACTGCAGTCACCCCGAGGACCGGAAATCCCTTGCCTATCGCTGGATGGAGTCCAGGTCGCGATACCCTCGGGCCATTCTGCCGTAAACCGGTTGGGTGAGCCTGCGGACGAACTCCAATAGCTCAGCTAAGTCCGTGTCGACGGGGGGGTCGTTGCCGATCAAATGTAACGGCGGGGAAGTCGGCTTGTCAATTTCTGGCTGCGGCAGTTCCTGTGCTGCGACGGCTGTCGCCTTTTCGGCACCGGGGGTGTCGTCGGCCGGCCCAATGTCGAGCGGGTGGCAAGGTTCCAGCAGCAGGTCATCTGCTACCGCAGTTTCCGCGAATTGTTCGACGAAATCGGGATTCTCCCGTTCCGCGGGCTGAAGGGGAGCCGCTCGGGGGACGTTGACCGGCTGGATCGGCAGTGCTTTGGCGGTACGAACCGTCCATGCGTGCAATTGTGTCGGAGCAGCTAAAATCCGCAGGCCGCTTGATCGCGCCCAAGCCAAGGCCGACACAAGGGAATCCTGGGGCTGGGTAAGCGTATATTCCGCAAGGTGCCAACGTAGGTCATCCAGCAGGCACTCCACTGGCACCACTACCGACGCAATCGCTTGCACGTCGGCAACCGCCTCCGCGTCTGCAGTCGCTTCCGCGTCTGCAGTCGCTTCCGCGTCTGCAATCGCTTCCACGTCTGCAGTCGCTTCCTCATCTGCAACCGCTTTCACGTCGGCTATCGCTTCCGCGTCCGCAACCATTTCCACGTCTGCAATCGCTTCCACGTCTGCAATCGCTTCCACGTCTGCAATCGCTTCCGCGTTCGCAATCGCTTTCACGTCGGCAATCATTTCCT
>SLFV01000378.1 GCA_007124075.1 Roseimaritima sp. | reverse complement strand
TTTACAGTCCGAGAGCGCGGGGAAAACTGCCGCCAGACAAGTGTGTCGGCTATTGCTCTGCAGGAAGTCCATGACCGAATGTCAAATCGTAACGACCAAACCAGTCGATCTATAGCACACGCCCAGCAGATTCCGATAGTTCAATAGCTTCGGATCGTTCCATCGTTTTGCCAGCCACTGCATGCTAGCAAGAATCTCAGTCATTCGCCTTTAATCGAATCAACTCTTATGACGATGTCGCCACAGCAACAAATCGAGCAGCTTCAGAATCAATTGCGATGCCTGGAGCAGCTTGCTTGTCTGGGGCAACTGACCAGTACCGCAACGCATGAGTTCAACAATATTTTGATGACCATCATCAATTACGCGCGGCTGGGAATCAGAAATAAAGACGACCTTTCACGCGATAAAGCCTTTGATCGAATCCTGGAGGTCTCCCAGCGTGCGGCGAAAATCACTGGCACGATCCTGGCCCAGAGCCGCCGAGGCGGAGACGTTGAGCCTACCGATCTGGGGGAGTTAATCTCCAACACGCTGGTGCTGCTGGAAAAAGAGTTGCAAAAATATCGCATCGCGGTTGAATTGGATCTGCAAGCGGTCCCCGCGGTAATGGCAAATGCCAGTGAGTTGCAACGTGTCTTGATCAATTTGCTGATCAACGCCCGGCAAGCGATGCCGGGTGGGGGCACGGTTTGGCTGCAAACTAAGGCCGAGCGGCAACATGTCGTGATCACAGTTCGTGACTACGGATGCGGGATCACTGGTGAAGACTTGCCCAAGATCTTTCAGCCGTTCTTCACCACCAAGACCGGGCCCGATGCTAGTGGATTAGGAGGTACCGGTTTAGGATTGGCCGCATGCAAAGATATCGTCGAAGCGCACCAAGGACGCATTCGTGTTGAAAGCACGCGGGGAAAAGGGACCGCATTCATCATCCGCATTCCTCAGGCGACAGCGGAACCGGCTATCGCTTCATGACGGCCTGCAAATCGTTTAGGAACTTTGGGACATCGCCCGGGCTGAAATGGTGTGAGGCAATGTCTAAATCCAGGCGAATCCCTCGGTCGTCATCCAGAAGGCAAGCAACATTAGCAGCCAGACACCATCCAGGAAGTGCCAGTAAGCCGCAGCGAAGTCCACTGCCCCATGACGCTCGTGATCGTATGATCCCTGGCCCGATCGCACCGCGACGATGCCCAATGCGACGACTCCTCCCGCCACATGCAACGCATGCAGGATAGCTAGAATGACAATCATCCCACCAACGCCTTTGGACAGACTGGAACGCATCAAAGGCGTTTCCATGATCTGCCAGATGGCGTAGCCCTGTACCACCATAAAAGCCGTTGCCAGAACCGTGCTGGTGGCTAACGCGATCGCTGTGGCGATTCGTCTGCTGCGCCGCACCCACTGCGTGGCAAGGTGGACTAACAAGCTGATTCCCAGCAAGCTGAAGGTGCTCAATAGCAAACTACTGGGTAAAACAAGTTCAGCCTGCGGTTCGTCCCGCCGCCAATAAGCGTAAAGAAAATAAAGGATGATCGTCGCCAAGAAAAAAACCAACAGCGAACCCAAGAACAGCGCGGCCCCTTGCCGCAATCGCTGGTCAGCAGGCAGTAGGGGGGGGGATTTTTTCATGTTACTTTCGCGATGCGTTGCAGTTTTGAAGGAAACGGGAAGGAAACGGTGCCAACCGATCAGAAATCGTTTTGACTACTCCGCGTGTGTGGCCGGCAAGTGGCGTAAAATGGTCGTATTGTCCCCACCTTTATGGCAGGCCTGCCGTAGGCAAGAGAAATCTGTCATCATTGAAGTTTAGGGGGGAGCGCGCGAAAGCCGCTCCGGGGACGTCAATCGTCGACATCACCTTGCGTCGAGAGGGTGTTCGGGTTTCTCGGACGTTCATCCCCACGGTGTCAACGGTCGGTGCAGCATCGGCCGCAGTTCTCGCGGAAAGCCTACGAGGCAGATCGGCAACAATGAATTTGGTGACTTTGCGAAACTACCGTAATGACGACCCGCCGCACTTGGTGCGGCTCTGGGCCCAGCATTACGACGCTGCGGGAATGCCCACAGCGCTGACCCCGTCGGTTTTTGAGCAGGCCATAATGAATCGCCTTTTGTTTCAGCCCAAGAACATATATGTTGCTGAAGTAAATAACAAACCGATTGGTTTTTCAAGCTGGTTGCCAGCAGCCCAGGGTGGCGCTGAATGCCTGGTTCCTGTCATTTGTGTCTCGCCATGTGATCAGCAGGACGCGGCAGGGCTGACGTTGCTGCGTGCCAACGAAGTAGCCGCTTTGACCGATGACCGCACGACGCTGGTTGGCGGCTTCTTGGTCGATGACTTTACCGGTTTGGATGGACTGGCACCGCTAGGGGCGGGGGGTGGAATACCCGATTCAGACAGGCGTGCTTCGCGTTGGTTTATGCAGGCCGGTTACGGACCTAGACACCGTGTGGAACGCTACGCAATTACGCTGGCGACTTTCCGCCCACCGATCGATCGTCATCAGTTGCAACTACGACGGACTGCGGTGGTCGAGCAACACTGGGTTTTGCCCGACGATCAACGACAGGCCACCGCGTTGACTCACGTGGAGGTCCATCGTTTTGTGGCAAAATCAAGAGCTGGTGAGCCTCTTGCGGTGGTTGATTTTTGGCTCAGTGATCCGGCCGCCGCCGTGTTCCCTACCGCCCACGCGATCCTGGCGAATTGGAGTTGCAGCAGTCCACAAGATCGTTTGGGCGTGGTTTGTTTCCTGCTTGCCTCCGCGTTGCAAACACTGCAGGCACGCGGAGTTGTTTGGGTTGCCGCGACGGCGATCGATGAGCGTCCCGAACAGTCGTTGGTGCTGCGGGCATTGAAGTTTGGAAATCTTGGAGGGGGGACCATTTTTGCGAAGCGGTTGGTCCGAGATGCCAGGGTGCAACAATAATTTTCCGTAAATGCGGATTCGCCATCGGAAGGGCGTAAGGCTTTGATTGCCCAAAAGGCGTCGTGCGAAGCTTTGCCAGCAACCGACCGCCACCATCAGCAAATCCGCTTCGGGCCAGTAACCATCGCGAGGCACAGCATCACGCTACCGACCAGAACGATCATACCCGATGTTTTGACGTCTCGCACAATCGGCAGGCCGAACATGCGGGTCACGGGGTCGGCCAGCGTGATCGCTACCAGATGTCCGAGAATTGCCGCCGACACCGCGACGAAAACGGAAACCACGATCATCGATGAAAGCCGCTTAGAGATGAATGAAGCGGTTGCGGCGGGCAATACGAACATGCCGATGACCAAGATGCTACCGACGACCTGAAAGGCCACGACCAAAGTCACGGTTGTGACGGCCAGCAACAAGAAATGCAACATCTGAGGACGAAATCCTGCCAGATTGGCCAGCGCCGGGTCAAATGTCGCTAGCTTTAGCTCCTTGTGAAAAAGGATGGCAAGGCAACTATTGATGATTACAACAATGCCGCACAACCAGGTCTGGGGGGGCACGGTGGCGGAGGCCAGTCCAACCAATTCTAGGTTGCCGTACAGGACACAATCCAAGTCCAACTCAACATATTCGGTGTAGCGACGGAGCATCAGCAGACCAATGGCAAACATTGTTGTGAACACTGTACCCAAGGCCGCATCGCCGCGGACCCACTGGCTGTCGCTTAACAACTGCGTCACCCAAGTGGTCAGCATCCCAGCGATAAGTGCGCCCAAAAGCATCAGCACGGTACGCACCGAGATCACTTG
>SLFV01000301.1 GCA_007124075.1 Roseimaritima sp. | reverse complement strand
CACTCGCTCCGTTAGCCCTGAACCGCTTGCAACGGATGCTCGCCCGGCAGCAGCCTGATCTGTGCCAAAGTTTTTTGTTTCATGCAAACGTTCTAGGTACACTTGCCGCAAGAATGGCACGGGTACCGATCTGTGTTGCCGGCATGCGTGTGGCGCAGCCACGGAGATTCCGATTATGGCTGGAAAAGCAAGCATTGCGGAGGTGTGACGCAGTGGTGTGCGTCAGCGAATCGGTCGCCGATTTTGCCCGTCGCCATTTTGCTGGGATCGAACCGCCGCTGTACGTCATACCTAATGGCGTTGATACCGGCCGCTTTGCATCGACACCCCCAGCTCGATGGGGTCAGTATGGCATTCCTTCCCAGACGCAAGTCATCGTGTTCGTCGGCAGGTTAGCCCCGCAGAAGGGTCTGGAACGGCTGTTTGCCGCTGCTGGACAATTGCTAGCACGCGACCGCAACCGCTGGTTGGTTTTGATCGGTGATGGACCTTTGCGACCGTGGTGCCAGCAGCAATGCGACTTGCTGCCTCAGCGACGCGCTTTGCTGCTTCCCTGGCAGGCAGATGTGGCGCCGTACATAAAAGCTGCGACGCTGATCATGTTGACCAGTGATTACGAAGGAATGCCCAATGTCATCTTGGAAGCGATGGCTGCTGGCCGGGCGGTGGTCAGCACCAAAGTCGAAGGAGTCAGCGAATTGTTAGGATCGGGCGCGGAGGGTCAAATTGTGGACCACGATTGTGATTCGGTTGTCCAGGCGACCGAGGCCTTGCTGTCCGACCCGAATCGAACCGAATCCGTGGGCGTAGCCAATGCTATCCGAGCGGAATCCGAATTTGGTATTCCGCGGATGATTGACCGCTACGAGCGCTTGTACCACGAATTGCATGCAGCAGGATATTCCCCAACGTCTCCTTAGCAAGTCCAAGCGCAGTTCGTCCCTGCTGTCTAGCCTGGTTACGACCTAACGCGTTCGCAGGCTTCGATCAAAATCTCTGCTGCGTCCGTCACTTGCTCCTCATTGGTCGTCCAGCCAAAGCTGAACCGCATCGCTGCGGCTTGCTCGTCTGCTGAAGCTCCGATCGCGGTCAACATGCGGCTAAAAGGGTCGGTGCCGTCGTTGGGCCGGGCGGTAGCGACGACTAATTGGCTAGCAATTCGTTGGACTTTACGTGCATTACTGGGCAAAATCACCGCCAACGTGTTGGGAAGACGGCGCGAGGGTTCACAGGCAATCCGCAGTGGTTGCTGAAAGTGACCCTGCAGGGTGGCCGTAAAGAGCGCGGTCAAGGACTGCAATTTGACCGCCGCATCCAGCACGCACCGAGCCGATAAATCCGCCGCCACCCCAAGCCCGACAATCGCGGGAACGTTGACCGCACCTGCTCTAATTCCCATTTCTTGGGACTCTCCAAACCGGGTCGCATTCAGATGCAATCCGCGACGGACATACAACGCTCCGGCCCCTTTGGGACCATAAAATTTGTGAGCACTCAAGGCGACGGTATCGGCATGGAGCTGGGTTACATCGAACGGTTGCTTACCAAAAACCTGGGTCGCATCGCAGTGCAGCAGCGTTCCGTTACGATGGCAAATGTCAGCGACATCACGAATCGGCTGGATGGTACCCAACATCGGATTGGCAGCTTGTAAACAGACCATCAACGTGTCAGGACGGAGTTTTTGGGCAACCACCTCGGCTTGAACCACCCCCTCCCGATCGCACGGCAATAACTCTACCTCCGCACCCAATCGTCCAGCATGCAGCGCTGCGTGCAAAACCGAATCATGTTCCAGTGGGCTGACCAGTAAATGCTTACGTCCTGAAGTTCCATCGGCTCCTAAAATGGCCAAATTATTGGCCTCGGTCGCGCCATCGGTGAAAACCAGTTCAAAAGAATCGCAACCAACCAATGCTGCGACGGCTTCGCGAGCTTGTTGGATTACCTCCTCGACCGCTCGTCCGCCAGCGTGAAACTGACCTGGCAGCAGGAAATGTTCCTGCCAATATGGTCTCATTGACTCCACAACTGAAGGTGCCAGCGGGGTTGTGGTATTGAAATCAAAGTAAAGCGATCGCACGATGTGCCCAAGCTGGTTAAGTGTCCTGGAAGCTGCCGCTTCCGCGTCGGTCCAAAAGCGGTGCGGTACAAACTAGTTCGCGCCCGCGGAGATGGAAGCGGGAGCATTCGGAAATCGTGATCTTTCCCTGTTCCGTTCCCGATAAACAACCCGCGACGAACAACGGACCGCTTTACGTTCACCGGCTATTCCCACTGCGTTGGGCAGCAGCGAGGAAATTGAATTGGGCAACTTTTGTCCAAAGAAGTCCAAAGAGAATTCAGTGGCGTCGCCAGTGGTAGGCCGAATATTCCTCCTTGCTGTGATGTTTTCCGGTGGTGTTTCATCGCCATCGGCTTTTACGCTACCGAAAAAACTGTTTGTTTGACTACAATGAGGGGAATTCAGCATTTCCGCGCAAGATAATCAACTATGGTTACGGTAACCCCCAGACAGCCAGGACTGTTCACGCTTCGCCAAGCCAACGAAATGTTGCCTCTGGTCAAGCTAATTGTTGACGACTGGATTGAGCTGGAACGTGATGTCCAGTTGCACCGAATCCAATTGAAGGGCCTGCAAGAATTGCGATCTTCGCGAGGTGCCAAGCCTTATTCGGAGGAGGTGGCCGAGGTAGAGGAGTCTTTGCACGCGGAGCAGCGGCGGTTAACTGCCTTTTTGGCTGAACTCCAGGAATTGGGGTTGGAGGTTTGTCCAGCGGAAGTTGGATTTGTCGGGTTTCCTGCCATTCACCAAGGTCGAGAAGTTCGACTCTGCTGGACCGCTGGGGATTCTTCGGTACGGTATTTCTACGAACGGGGACAGTCGCCTGCTGATCGACAATTGCTGTCAGGTGCCGGTCAACGCTTGGGGCATTAATTGACAAGCAATCCTTTTCGCTGGATCCTTCGCCTCCAGTGGCTTGGCTGTGCCGATTACGCTGTGCCGATGACCTTGCCAAGAAATGGTGGCTGGCCCAAGAGTGCTGAAGGCTTGCCACCGTTCGCTTTCCCTTCTTCCTCATTCCAATAGCGCACCAACAATGGCTTCGGTTGAACTTCCGCCAGCAAGCTTCCAGCTCCATAGTCCCTTTCCTCCAGCAGGTGATCAGCCAGCAGCGATCGAAGCGCTGACCCGCGGATTTCAGGAAGGAAAGCGAGCCCAAGTCCTCCTGGGAGCAACCGGCACGGGCAAGACGTTCACCATGGCCAACGTGATCGCGCGATTAGGTCGCCCGGCGCTCGTGCTCAGTCACAACAAAACACTTGCGGCACAACTGTACGGAGAATTCAAGGACTTTTTTCCCGCCAACGCGGTACATTATTTCGTCAGTTACTATGACTATTATCAGCCGGAGGCCTACATTCCGCAGCGAGACGTTTATATCGAAAAAGACTCGTCGATCAATGAGGAAATCGATCGGCTGCGTTTAGCAACAACCAGCTCGCTGGTCAGTCGTCGCGATGTGGTCATCGTCGCCTCGGTCAGCAGCATCTACGGTTTGGGATCGCCCGAAGACTACAAGCAGTTGGTCATCGGGGTCCAACGTGGCGAGCGAACCCGGCGCGATCATTTACTGATGAAACTGGTTGAGCTGCAATACGAGCGAAACGATATTGCATTTGAACGGAGCAAATTTCGTGTTCGTGGCGATTGCGTTGAAATCTGGCCCAGCTACGAGGAATTTGCATACCGGATTGAAATGT
>SLFV01000408.1 GCA_007124075.1 Roseimaritima sp. | reverse complement strand
ATTCGTACCCAGCGTTTGTCGTAGCCACCGTGGTCCAGCAGGCCGTCACTTCCCTCAGGCATGCAAAGGACGTGATTCATCGGATCGAACAACCGCATGATTTCGCCGTCGATACTAATGGCCCGCGGGATCCAGATGTACTTTCCAAACGCCGCCGTGACGCGTTCGGCAATGCTGGTTTTTCCGTTTCCGGGGTAGCCGAACAGAAACATCCCCCGTCCGCTGTTGATCGCGGGACCAAGGCGTTGCAGCATCTGTGGACTGATCAGTAAATCTTTGAAGGCGCGTTGAAGGTCTTGTTTTTGAGGCTGTTGGCCTTCGATCGTCTGAGCTTTGACGCTGTTGATGTACTCCGGTAGACGTACCGGACATGCCCCAAAATAGGTGCAATCAAGCGTGTGGTTCCTGGCGACCTTTCGACCTGCTTCGGTCAGCACATAGACATAGTCACCCGTCGAGGTAGCGGATTTGTAGGCCAGAAACTGTTCCATCTTTAGGCGAGTCAGAAGGGGTTCGACCATCCGAAAGGGCAGTTTTACCTGCTCGGCAACCTCCCTGCCGATGGTTTCGCCGTTGCTGAATATGAAACGCAGGGTGATCTGTTCCAGTTGTGCTTCACTGATTTTCGCGTCTTCAATGGAAACGGGCTCCGGCGGTCTCCAGGGTTCGTCACGCGAGGGGCTAAACGAATGTCGCGTCGTACCGATAGGTCCGGCAACCGTTGAATTGACATGAACGCGTGGCTCTGGTGCCTGCGACCTCGGCAACGGTGGAGTCGGAATCGTGGTCCCTGTCGTCGTCCTGGCAGGCATCGGTGCTGAAGACGTCGGCGGCTGCGGCGAACCTCCGCTGGACAGCCCGTTAATCTTGGCTATCAATGCTTCCAGTTCGGCTTCGGCGGGATCCTTTGAACGTTGGCTAGGCAGAATTGTCATTGACGAAATTGAATCCAAGGTCAAGGTACCGGACACCCAGTCACCTCCTGGTATCACTTCCAGAAGGATCGGCATTGGAATAAAACTGAAACCCGTTCGCGGAAAACCTAGGTCGTGAAAGATGGCCGGTCAACGTCTTTTTAGGCTACCGCTTCAATCGCCAATGTTGGTAAAAACGAACCCTCGATGTCACCACTTTCGCATTGAACGTTTGGCTGGCTGGGTAGCGGAAACAGGATTGCAAGCTATGTTTCCAAAACAAGTTCAATTGCGATTCGCGGGTTCCATTTCTGCAGCCGATGCTAACGACCTTCTCCCAACGCTCAAATTCCCGACTTGCTCAGGTAGTGGAGGCCGCGCGATGGCAACTGCAGCTACCGGTAAATATCCGTCGCCTGATCACTGCAGGGGTCTTCGAAAGCAACCAGTGTGATGCCTCGTTGTTATGGTTGGCTGGGGACCCCACGTTGTCAAACCGAATTGTTGTGTGGGCGAACTCCCGCTTGTTCAATCTCTCACGCGAACTAACCGACCTGGGCGAGGTGCATGCTTTGCTGGGAGCCGGACCGATGGCACGATTGGCTGTCGTTGCGGGCTATCGTGATTTATTCCGTCCATCGATAACGATCGATAGCTACAACCGAACAAAACTTTGGCGCCACTCGCTGGGTGTCGGAACCGTTTCCGCGATGATCGCGCGGACATGTGACGTGGCTGATACAGAAGCCGCTTTTCTTGCTGGGGTGTTTCATGATGTGGGCCTGCTGGCCAGCGAAGTCATCGATCGCAAAAAGTTTTCAGAACTGATCTTCCAGCTTTCGGGTGGCATGTCGCTCGTTGCCACCGAAAAACGCCAGCTTGGTTGGAATCACCAGCAATTGGGGCACGCGATCTTGGAGCAATGGGGCATGCCGCGGGTTTTCTGTGAGATCGCGCGCTACCATCACGAACCTGACGCGATCAGTAACGTTAGCGATCGGGCCCTGTTTTGCTGCGTCGTCCTGGCGGATTACCTGTGCAATCGCTGCGGGTGGACGGAAATTGGTGAAAAGAAACACGATTTGCCACCGGATTTCATCTATCAGGAAATCGGGATTGATGCGATCTGCTTGACGGTCCTGTGGAGCCAGCTATACGCCACGCTGGAACAGTCCAGGACGTTAGACTGAATCCGCCTCGCCGCATGACCTGATGGGATTGCAATTCCGGCATTGTGAGGAATCGCCACTTATCAAACGGACCTGGCTGTGTGACAATCTCGCCTCCGTCTTGTCACTCTCTCCCGGAAAGCTGCTGGGCTTGCTTGCGGGATCTGGGATTTCACGCTCAACTGGGAGGATACAAACCTTGTCGACCGATCATCCGTTGACCACAACCGTGCAGGTTTTGCCCGGGGGGGCTGTAAGCGGTAGTGTTCGCCCCCCTGGCTCGAAGAGTCTAACCAACCGAGCGTTCTTATGCGCCGCAGGTTCGTGTCAACCTTGCCGCCTCATCGGTATTTTGCGCAGTGAGGATACGTCGGTCATGCAAGACGCGCTGCAGCAGTTGGGGGTCAGGTGCACCTTGGGGCAGACAACCGATGAACTGGTGGTCGATGGCACCGGACGTAAGCAGCTTCTGACGGATGATCCGGCGGGTAATCTGGCTGAGTTTTACGTTGCCAACAGTGGTACAACGATCCGGTTCCTTACGGCCTATCTTTCCGCTTTAGGCGGCGACTACCGCCTCCATGGGGTGACCAGGATGCACCAGCGACCCATCGGAGAGTTGGTGACCGCGCTGGCATCGATTGTCGATGGGATCGTCCAGACGGAATCGCCCAATGGTTGTCCGCCGGTCCGGATCCGCAGCCACGGCTGGCACGGTGGCACGATCAGCGTTGACGGCCAAATAAGCAGTCAGTTCTTGAGCGGTTTATTGTTGGCGGCACCGCTGTCGGATCGTGACTGCCGGATCGAGGTGACAGGCCAGCTGGTCTCCCGGCCTTACGTTCGCATGACTTGCAAAATCATGCAGGATTTCGGCGTTGATCTGCGGTTTGATCCCGACTTGCAGTGGTTTGAAATACCTGCGGGCGCGGCCTACCAAAGCTCTACCTACGAGATTGAACCCGATGCCTCTGCAGCTAGTTATTTTTGGGCTGCCGCTGCAATCACCGGTGGTCGTGTCACCGTTGAGGGGTTGCGCAAGGATGCCCTGCAGGGTGATGTTGCGTTTGTCGATGTTCTGCAGCAAATGGGCTGTATTGTCACCCATCAATCCGATGGGATCGCTGTGCAGGGCGGTTCGCTTCGCGGTATAGACGTCGACATGAACGCGATTAGCGATACCGTCCAAACGCTGGCCGTGGTTGCATTGTTTGCCGAAGGGCCAACCCGCGTGCGCGGCGTGGCTCACAATCGTTTCAAAGAAACCGATCGGATTGCGGATTTGGCGTGTGAACTTCGAAAGCTGGGGGCGAGGGCTGAGGAGACTTCCGATGGCCTGTCGATCTTTCCACTGACGGATCAGCAAATAGAGCGTTTTGCCGGGGCCACGCTAGAGACTTACGACGACCATCGCATGGCAATGAGCCTGGCTTTGGCGGGGTTGCGTTTACCACAAGTTCAGATCCAAAATCCGGCGTGTACCGCAAAGACCTACCCCAATTTCTTCTTCGATCTGGAAACCTTGCTCGGACGCCCACACCACTGGAAGACAACACCAGCCTGATCGGATACAGTGTGCGATTCCAGGCCTGCCGTCGATGCAGATATACAGATGCCACGTCGGCTTTGCCCGGATGTACGTAATGATTTGTTGGAACGCGTCCGGAAACTAGTTGCCGCGTTGATT
>SLFV01000175.1 GCA_007124075.1 Roseimaritima sp. | reverse complement strand
GTGCGATTCGGGGGACACCGCGCTGCGGCAGGCTTGACCATTTGCGAATCGGAATTGCGGGCGTTTCGCAGCGAATTTTGCGAGGCGGTAGCCAGGCAATTCGCCGACAACGATGTCAGCGATGACTGGCAGATCGATGCGGAAACTGGTTTGGGGCAACTGACATTCGAAGTCGTGCAGCAGATTGAATCGCTGGCACCGTTCGGACACGGCAACCCACGTCCCGTGCTGTGCGCCGCCGGGGTCCAGCTTGTTGATTCAGCCAGAAAAATGGGGGCGGGGGATCGCCATCTGTCATTACGCCTGACTCAGGATGGGGTCCAGGTGGGTGCGGTTGCGTTTGGGCGCGGGGAATGGTGCCAGCCGATCAATGATCACGACGGCCCCTTGGATGTTGTTTTTCAACCGATGATCAACGAATTTGCCGGACGACGTTCGGTGCAGTTGCAGTTGCTTGACTGGCGGGCGGGTCGTCCGGAAACATTGCCTACGTCGGCGGCCACGCAACCCGCCCAGGGAGCCGCACATGCCGCTGGTTCACGCGTTTGATCTGCTGACCAAACCGTCAACGGAATCGGTCACCCCGCTGGTGATTTCCGTCGGCGGGGACCAGACGCTTCGAACCTGGGTGCGCGGTATCGTTGCCACCGGGGACGATGTCACGGAGCTTGATGGCGATGTGGCCACGTGGGAGACGCTTCACGACGATCTGCTGACTCCGTCACTGTTTGACATGGGCGAACGGCGGACCGTGCTGGTCAGGACAGCCGATCCGTTTATCAAAAAATATCGCGAGTCAATGGAACGCTACGCGGCCGCACCCAGTTCAGCCAGCCGGCTGATCCTGGAGGTAGATTCGCTTCCAGCCAATGTGCGACTGCATAAAATCGTGGTGCGCGACAATTGGCTGGTCGAGTGTAAGGTGCCCGCGAGAAAAACGCGGTTTGCAACCCAGATCGACATGCCGCTGCTGCGCGAATTTTTGCAGAGCTACGTTGCCCCAAGGCATCAGTGCGGAATCCACAATGACGCAATCGACCTCCTGGTGGAATTGCTGGGCGAAGAACTTGGGATGCTGGATACCGAAATCGCCAAACTCGCGTTGTTCGTCCCGCTTGGCGGAAAGATTACTATCAAGCTGGTGCAGGAAGTTACCAGTGGCTGGCGGGGAAAATCGATGTGGGACATCATTGATTCGATTGCTAAGGGCGACACGGCCGAAGCGTTGCAGCAAGTCGACAAACTGTTTAGTAGCGGTGAACGGGCGTTGGCATTGCTGCCGCAGTTGGCTTGGTCGCTGCGAAGACTGGGGGTGGCGACGGCGGTTGTCGACGCTGCGGATAGTCGTCGCGTCCGCTTGAAACTAAGCGAAGCATTGCAACAAGCAGGATTTCGCAATTTTGGAAACGAAATCAAGAACGCTGAAAAACAGCTTGTCGGTTTGGGACGCGAGCGTGCCAGGCAAATCCTGCCGTGGCTGCTGGAAGCGGATTTGAAGCTGAAAGGAACGCATAGCTCCCCAAAACGAGAGACTTGGGTGATGGAGGAACTGCTACTGAAGCTGGCGGTCAAACCCTAGAGGTGCGTCGATCCTAACACGAAGACGGAACCGACCGCCAACGAAGTTATACCTGAACATTTCCAGCGAAGCTTCCTGATGCAGGCAACCACATCGCGGCACGTTGTTTTACTAGGAATTGGCCACACCAACGCTCATGTTCTGTGGCACTGGCAACGGAATCCAATACCCAATTGCACGCTGACCTGTATCACGCGTTTCCCTACCTCAACCTACTCCGGCATGCTGCCAGGGACCTTGGCGGGTCAGTACGCACCAGCCCAGATGGAAGTCGCTCTTGCGCCGCTGGCCCAAGCCGCTGGGGCGGCGTTAGTCGCCGGTAATGCCTGCGGGCTGGATCTGGAACGTCGCACGGTGCAGTTCGAAAATCATCCCCCCGTCCCGTACGATGTTCTGTCAGTCGGTGTTGGATCGATGCCGGCCGGCTGGCTGCACTATCAGCATCCTGCCGTGGTCCCCATTAAACCGATGCAAACGTTTGTCGATCGAATCGATCAACGCATCCAAGCGGTGAACGGTGCGGTTGAAAGGGCAAAGCCGATCCGTATCGTGATTGTCGGTGGCGGTGTCGCCGGGATCGAAGTCGCATTGTGTTTGCAAGCCAGGCTGGCCACACACCTGCCTGAGCGTCAATTCTCGTTTACTTTGGCCACTGCAAGCGATTCCTTGGCATCGGGAATGCGAACTGCCAGCGTTGCCAAACTGCAACGAATTCTGGCTGATCGTCAAGTTAAGGTTCGCTCTCATTTCGAAGTCACTGCAGTTCAAGAATCATATTTGGAGTCCCGTGACGGACAGCGGATTGCAAGTGATTGCGCAATCTGGGCCACCCATGCCTCGGCTCCCCCCGTGTTGCAGAAGCTGAGACTGCCCCTGGCAGAAGACGGTTTTCTGGCAATCGATCCAACCTTGCAAACGACGGCAGGGCACCCCATTTTTGCGGTCGGGGATTGTGGCACCATCGTGCAGCAACCCCATCCAAAAGCTGGCGTGTTTGCGGTTCGTCAATGTCCGATCCTGTGGCACAACCTCCACGCCATTTTGGAGGACCGACCACTTCGCAAGTATCACGCACAACGTGACTTTATGAAGATCCTGAACACCGGTGAAGGCAAAGCCTTGCTGGAATACAAGCGATTTTCATTTCATGCACACTGGTGCTGGCTCCTGAAGTCCTGGATCGACCGCGGCTTTATCAAGCGATACCAGTAGATCCCCCAAAACGGTTTCTGAGCATCCACCACGGTGCCGGGGAATCTTCAAGGGTTGAGAGCACGTGCGACGAACGGGGAGCAATTGCACCCAAAGGACTCTTTTGAAAATCCCTTGACGCATGCAATTTCCTTGCACCCACCTCTATCCCGCGCGGCAACAATCCTGTGAAAAGAGGTTCAGGTGCAAACGGGTCATTCAGGGTACATCAAAACCCATCCCAAAGTAAAGCTGCGATCAATGCTATTGGAAGTGCCGATAATTTGCGACCTCATTTGCGACGGACAGTAGCCTAACGCAGCAACCGCGCCAACTGCCAACGCCGGAAGACCTGCGGTTGGCGTTTTACTTTACACATTCTGGCGACCATAATTTGATAGCTTAGCCGTTGGTGCGACGGTCGGAACGTGGTCTGTGGAGGAACAGATTGACGCGTAGCTGCCGCCTGTCCTAACGGTAGAATGGACAGTGCGCGGGTCAACCCCTTGGCTTCAGCGGTTCCATCTTCCTATCAGTTTCTGAAAATCAGCGGATGACAACGACTACGAAAAGTGCGGCAAGACCAACACAATCCCGCGCAACATCCCCCGGACCCCAGGGAGTGGATAGCCGCAACGCGGGCCGCGGCTTGTGGCTGGGGCTGCTGATCTGCCTAGTTTTGGCGGTTTGCGCCGCTGTCATTGCAATGCAATTCCCGCGACGTGCGGCGATTCTTCCCGTTGCGGCTCCGACATTTGCTGATGTCCCCAAACCCTATAGTGCGGAGCGCGCAATGAGCTACTTGGAGCAGATTTGCGAGCTTGGGCCTCGCATCAGTGGCACCGAGGGGATGCGTCAACAGCAGGAATTGCTGGTGGATTTTTTTCGTAAGCAGAACGCGACAGTCGAACTGCAAACCTTCCCGGCGCGACATCCTCTGACTGGGCAAACGATTACGATGGCTAATTTTATCGCCAGCTATCACCCCCATCGACCCAAG
>SLFV01000071.1 GCA_007124075.1 Roseimaritima sp. | reverse complement strand
GATCAAAAGCATCGCCAGTGTAAACCCAAGACAAGTAAGTATCGGTCGTTTCACGTTTAATTTTACCCGAGTCCGCTCGGCAAAAAAACCTTCACCAAATTCTTGGGTTGTGCTGCCCGACAAAGCGGCGCGAATCGTCTCGGCCCGCAATTCGCCCGTCTGCGGGATGATATTACGCAATGGCACCGAGACATAACGGTGGACCATCCGCCACGTCGACAATGATGGCCGTAATTGGGCAGCAGGTTGATCTTCACCAGTGGGTATTCGCACTACCGAATCGATGCCGTGGGCAATATACAGTTCTCCCGTATCGGCAAATCGCACATGTTCGATTTTGTGCTTTGGTGCTCCCGATCGCAGCCGCTTCCACTGCATCGAATCGGACATCTGAATCTGTTGCATTGATTGGTCACCGAAGCGAACCACCAGCGTGTCGGATTGCGGATTGCCGGTAATCTGAGCCACTTTTTTTCTCTGAGCGATCGGCAGTTCACCGTGAAATTCGAGGTCTGGCAATCGGAATAGGCGTATCGGTTCACCATCGCGATGGATTGCAATATGCTGCCGACTGACCCCAAGCTTTGCCGCCTGCGTTGCGTCACCCGCGAGCTCGGTGCGGGCCTCCATCTGCCACCGATCCGTTTCTGGATCCGGTTTCCAAAGCATCAAAAAACCGCCGGAATACACGATCAGGTCATCCCCGGCTGTCGCGCTGACGGCAAGCGGTTGATCTAAAAAAAATCCCGAGGGCAAGATTGGCTGAAAAGCACCCTCTTGCGGTCGAACCAATTGCACCAAATCGCTCAGGAATCCGCCTTCACCATCACTCCTTTCCCCGGGCTGGCGCAGTTGGTCGGCTGGAGCTATGTACAATCCGGTATTGCTGACTGCCAAAATGCCTCGTGAGCGCAAATCGATCAGATCAAAAACGCCCGTGGGCAGCTTGGCACCTTTACGGACCGCTTGTGGATTGGTCAGGGAAAAGACCGCCACCGGGTCGCTGCCACGAAGCGAGATGCTGCCCAATGCTTCGACGGGTGAAAGCCGTCGCCTAGCCACCGCAAATCGGTCATTGCCAAGCGATACCGGTCCGATCACGATCTCGCCGCGATAGTCCGTCAGTTCCAGTTCCATCCAGTCGTGGCGATCAAAGTTCCATATATTCAGTTGACCGTTTTTTAGAGCCGCGAAGAGATGGGGGCGTTTGCTATCGCTCGAAGGTAGCACCGTCAATCGTTCAATCCGTGCCGGTTCGGCTACCAAGGATTGCAGCAAATCGCCAGCCATCCCGAGGGCTCCGCAACCAACCCAAAAGGCGATCGCGACCAGCGCCGCGACAATGGAGGATTTCCACTGCAAGGCGGCCAGGCAGGAAACGCTATAGTAGACCATAAACAACAACGCGTAGACGGGAATGCAGTAAAACAAACCGCCCAGCCAAAGGTCAAAACGAATGCCCAGGATCAGCCAGACACCCGTCAACAATGGGACGACGCACAGCAACATAAATGCGCAGCCGCCTACGAACTTTGCAAGGAACAAACCCCAACGCGAAATCGGTTTGCTAAGCAGTAGATGCAGCGACCCTGGTTGCAACATTTCGGGCAAGGTCGGGGCGGTCACTAAGATCCCCAACACAACCCCGATGTAGCCCAGCATCCCGTTGAGGATCATCGGCAGGAAAATCCCAATGAGATATTGGTGAAATAATGAACGCGATAGCGGCCATTCGACGGGAGTTTCCCAGAATGCATAGGTTAGGGTGATCGATTTCTCCCCGCGGGGCCGGATCAAACCGGGTAGGCCTGCCTCTAGTCGCAACCGCGAGCGTCGCTGCAACTGCGCCAAGGATAATTGGTCTGTGGCGGTTTCATCCAGTTGCCGCAGTTCCTGACGCCGCAAAGTGTCTTGCCAAATCTCAGCGTCGTACCAAGTATCGTCGCCCGCAATCAAGCGGTTCAACGCATCGGCGTAATCGTCCGACGAGACCGAGGGATTTTTCGGGTCGGCTGACGAAGCGTTGGGGCCGCGAATCCGAGCCTGTAGTTCCCTTGGCAGCGCCGCAGCGATCTGACCCGTCGGTGAGGGGACGCCGTCAGCCAAGCCGCGCTGGAGGCGGTTGGTAAGTTGCGACGCGCTGACGATTTCAAGTGCAGAGATTCGCGACGCTGCATTCTCCCGATAACCCAGAGGTGCCAACGCAATTAAAAATAAACCAACGCAAACCAACGCCATCCAAAGGACACGCGAATGCGAAGCAGCACGGAACGAATCAGCAATGACCGCGAGATAGGGCCCCATTACGACACACTTTCGGAAGGTTGATCCAACAGGGCGAAAAACACAGATTCCAACGACTGCGTGCGCGCCTTCAATTCCCGGATCGGTATTGCGGCTGCTCGCAAGCCATCAACAACCCGATCGATCTCTGTTTCCTCGTGACAATGAACAACCAAGCGACAACAAGGGGCGTGCTGCCCGTTGGGCCATGGAGATAATTCCGCCTGAGCAATCTTTAACGTCGACACAACACCTTGCACTTGCGACAACTCCGCCAGCAGTTGGAACTCCACGGGTTGGTCCGCGTTCGCGGTCAATTGGTCAATCGAGCCCAACGCGCGAATGGCTCCTTGCGCCATGACCGCGACCCGGTCACAAACCGCCTCGACTTCCTGCAGGATGTGGCTGTTGAGAAAGATCGTTTTTCCCTCATCACGCAACTGTTTCAGCAAGTTGCGCATCTCCAACCGACCGACCGGATCCAGGCCATCGGTTGGTTCGTCCAAAATCAAGAGATCTGGGTTGTGCATCAGGGCCTGTGCCAATCCCAATCGCTGATACATTCCCTTACTGAAGCGACGCACGCTTTCACAATCGCGACCTTGCAAACCCACCTTGCTCAGCAATGGCTCGACTCGTTGCCGAATCAGCCAAGCAGGCATCCGGCTTAGGTGTCCGTACAACCGCAGTGCGGACCGAGCGGTGTGATGCTTTTCAATCCGCAGATTCTCGGGGAGGTAGCCGACCCGAGCCCGCGAAGGTGCGGTCCCCACAGGGTGGCCAAACAGGGTGGCCTCCCCGGACGTGGTCCGCACCACTCCCAAAAGTGATTTGATTAAGGTCGTTTTTCCTGCACCATTGGGCCCCAGCAACCCAAAGATCTCGCCCGCTTGGACCGTTAACGAGACGCCACGCAACGCCTGTAAACCTGTCCCTCCGAACCAACCGCTTCGATAGGACTTTTGCAAGTCGTGTACTTCGATGATATTCGCTGACGACAATGCGCAAGTTTCCGGGAAGCGATCGATAGGGAACAGATCCGTCGCGTTTTCCAAGTGGAAATCACGGCGAATGAATTAAGGGCTTGCAAGTGGCAAATGATGCCACAGGTACCAAACGAATAAGCAGGTGATGATCAGTAGCGACGCTGCCAGCACCCAGTGCGCCGGGTGCCGCCAGGTGGGGCCGGGCTGCATGCCGCGATAGACCGTCTCGAAGCGTTTCCGCTGATCAATCGAATCAAAAACGCCGTCTTCCACTAATTCGTGCAGTTCGTATTGGATACTATACTCGATCGCGCCGTACACAAAGACGTGCCGATCAAGTTCGTCCACCGTCGCCGCGTCAAAGTACCACAGTTGCCTGCCGTAAGACGTCTCCTCCTCAGGCTGGTAATCCACGCACTGTAGCCGTTCCAAATTTGAACGTTCCGCACAATAATGAGCGCGGGCAAGCGAACGCCTCGCGTCACTGCTTACCCGTCGGATGGTTTGTTTGCTGAACCTGTAT
>SLFV01000542.1 GCA_007124075.1 Roseimaritima sp. | reverse complement strand
GCAACCCGTAGCGGCGAATGGAGCGTCGGCATCTTATCAGTAGGTTGGTTTGAAACGAAAGGAAAAATAGTTGGCAGCCAGTTGGAACAGGGGCCTAAACCCTCGGAGACCCTCGCTAAGGGATCGGAAAATCGCGAGGTCGGAGGGAAGCAGCCCTCCTTTTCAACAATGAGTCAGGATTTCATGGGAAAACTGTCCTCAATCAGCACAACAGCCGTTGTCTTGCAAGCCTGGCTTTGATAGTTTTTGCCGATTGTGGGTTCATTGCATAGTCCACCGAACCCTGAAATCTAACTTCATTCCCCTAACCCCAAAACCTTCAGCCCGTCGTCCTGCAGCAGGTTTTAGACTGCTGGTTGACCGAGTTGTCTGGTTTTCAAGACTGAGTTTTTAATGGTAAATCGTAACCTTATCCGCTCCCTGGAAGATGATGATCTAGCCAACGAATTGGCGCTGCTGGCACCGGCCGACGACCTAGAGGACGTGTTGTTTGAGGCTCTGGAGCAAGAGCATCAGGATTACATTCAAGGCAAAATTGTTGACGGCAGAATCGTCGAAATCAACGATGAATGGGCGTTGGTTGATGTAGGTTTTAAGAGCGAAGGCACGATTGCTCTGGATGAATGGGGTCCCGAGGAAGATCCCCCAAAGGTTGGGGATGTCGTCAAGGTCCTGATCGAGGAGATGGAGGACGAACTGGGGGCGGCGGACGATCCTTACGGCATGATTTCGCTTAGCAAGCGAAAGGCCGAGAAGATCATTCAGTGGGAAGAAATGATGACCTCGGTCGCTGAAGGCCAGGTCGTGACCGGTACCGTTATTCGCAAAATCAAAGGTGGTTTGCTGGTCGATATTGGGGTCAATGTCTTCCTGCCCGGCAGCCAAGTCGATATTCGTCGTCCCGGAGATATCGGCGATTTCATTGGGCGTGTGATTCAAGCCGAAGTGTTGAAGATTGACGATACGCGTCGCAACATTGTGATCAGTCGTCGTTCGTTGATTGAACGCCAACGCGAGGAAGACCGTTCCTATCTGATGAAGGAATTGGAGAACGGGCAGATTCGCAAAGGGATCGTCAAGAATATCGCCGATTTTGGTGCGTTTGTCGATTTGGGCGGTATCGACGGATTACTGCACATTACCGATATGGCGTGGGAACGAATCAGTCATCCTTCGGAAATGGTTTCGATCGACCAGGAGATCGAAGTCAAGGTGCTGAATATCGACCGCGAGAAGCAGAAGATCGCACTTGGATTGAAGCAAAAGGATCGCAATCCATGGGAGAATGTGGAGCAGAAGTATCCGGCGGGCAGCACGCATCCGGGCGAGGTGGTCAATGTGATGAGCTATGGGGCGTTTGTCAAACTGGAACCTGGTATCGAGGGTTTGGTCCATATCAGCGAAATGAGTTGGACAAAACGCGTCAACCATCCCAGCGAATTGGTCAATATTGGCGACAAAATCGACGTTCAGATTTTGGGCGTCGATTCCGAGGGGCAGCAGCTATCGTTGGGGATGAAGCAAACACAAGCCAATCCTTGGGATGAGGTTCTGGCGCGTTACCCCGAAGGCAGCGATGTGACCGGCCATGTGCGGAATTTGACGAATTACGGAGCCTTCATCGAATTGGAAGAAGGCATCGACGGATTGTTGCACGTCAGTGATATGTCCTGGACCCGCAAGATCAGCCACCCCAGCGAACTGCTGGAGAAGGGGCAAGAGGTTCATTGTCGCGTGCTGAGCGTCGACCAGGAACGCCGGCGTATCGCGCTAGGTTTGAAGCAATTAGATAACGATCCGTGGACGACGGATATTCCGGAAAAGTATCAGCCGGGTCAATTGATTCAAGGGAGTGTCACGAAAATCACCAACTTTGGGGTATTTGTTGGTCTGGAGGACGGCTTGGAAGGGTTGCTTCACATTTCCGAACTGGCTGATCACAAGGTTGATGATCCGGAAGAGGTGGTCAAGGTTGGCGATCCGATCGAAGTAAAGATCCTGCGAGTCGATACCGACGAGAGAAAAATTGGGCTGTCGCGCAAACGCGTCGACTGGGCCGAAGATCAGGAGGCCTCGGTCGTCGAGGAGGAGCGTCAGAAGGCCGCCGCGCAAGAGGAACTCAAGGGCGGACTGGGTGGAGGTGATGGCTTGCTGTTCCCGCCCAAAGCCGAAAACAACGATAATTAATTGGCAGCAGTTCTAGTGGTGGGTCAGCATCAAAAGTTAGGGTGAAGGGGTCAGGAGTCAATTGTGCGAAGCACCCGAAGGGAATTGAATCCTGACCCCTTCACAACCGGAAAATTTAATCTTGACGCACCACTAGTCCAACTGCGCGATAAGCTTGTGCCGCCGCCGTAGACTGCGTGTCGATGGCGGCCCTTGCGACTGGGAACCGTGAATCTGGTCAGGCCTTAACTGGAGCAGCCATAAACGGGGTACCTTTGTGTGAGGGTCGCCTTCGACAGGCAGTATGCGGCGGTTTTTTTGATTTCTGTTCGTCGCTCTTTTCCCAAAGCACCTTTTCCGGCCCGTCTTTCTTCTGGCCAAAGCGACGGCGGAACTTTTCTGAATGCGGATGGTTCCTATCTCAGGGGCCCTGCGGAAGTTGTACCGGCGTTCCTCTCTTGATGTCCGCTGCGCTGCGTATCGTGGGGAAGGTCCTGACATCCTTTTCATTTTTTTAGCGGCGAAACGACGCAATGGTACACCCCGTCCAGTCATGCTTGGCATTGTTGCTGTTGCTCGCGTCTTTCCCCGCCCGTCAGGTGGCATGGGCCCAGGATCAGCAAGACTGGAACGCATTCTTTGAATCTAAAATCAGGCCCGTGTTGGTGCGCGAGTGCTACGGATGCCACTCGGATCAAGCCGGAACGGCTCGCGGCGGGTTGCGATTAGACACCCGGGAGTTGATGCAGATCGGCGGGTCCAGCGGCCCCGCGGTCGTTCCTGGTGATCTGGAGGCCAGTATGCTGTTTAATGCAATTTCGCATGAAGACTTGATGATGCCGCCCGAGCGAAAGCTATCAGCGGCGGAGATAGCCGACTTTCGCCGCTGGATCGAAGCTGGTGCGGTCGATCCGCGAAGCACCGAGGTGGAAGCGATTCGTTCCACGGTCACCGAACAAGATATTCAGCAAGCGCGCCAGACGTTTTGGGCGTATCAAACCCCGCAGCGATCCCCCCTGCCAGAGGCGATGGATTCGTCTTGGGTGCGGACACCGATCGATCGTTTTATCTTGCATGGCTTGCGGCAGCAGGGTTTGACCGTGGCCGCTGATGCGGCCCCGCATCACGTGTTGCGACGACTGTGCTTTGACCTGATCGGTCTGCCTCCGACGCTGCACCAACAAGACGATTTTTTGACGGCCTGGGAGGCGGACCCCGATCGTGCAATCAGTGAACTGGCCGATGATTTGCTGAATCGTCCCAGCTTTGGCGAACGTTGGGGACGATACTGGCTAGACGTTGCCCGATTTGCCGAATCCACGGGGCGCGAAATCAATATGACCTACCCACACGCATGGCGTTATCGCGACTACGTGATTGACGCTTTTAACGCCGACAAGCCGTTCGACCAATTCGCCCGTGAACAACTAGCCGGTGATTTACTGCCTGCCGCGGATGATCGGCAGTGGGCGCAGCAGTTGGTGGCAACGACCTTTTTGGCACTCGGCCCCAAGGATGTTGGACAGCAAAACCGTCGTCAATTTGCGGCTGATCTGATTGACGAACAGATCGACGCGACCAGCCGCGTCTTCCTCGGAACTTCGGTCGCCTGTGCTCGTTGTCACGATCACAAGT
>SLFV01000590.1 GCA_007124075.1 Roseimaritima sp. | reverse complement strand
TGAATCATCAAGCTAGCCAGATGTCCCGACAGTAATGCCGGTGTCGGGTAGGTCCACGCGATGGCGGGTTCCAGCTTGAGGCCCGTTCCAGTTTCTAGCTGATCGATCATCTCCATCGCAGTAACCGAATCCAGTCCGTATTCCGCCAACGGCCTGGAGGCGGAGAGCTCCTCGATTGGAGTGTTCGTTACTTGGCTGATCCATGCCATCAATCGGGCCTGAATTTCTTCGCCCAAGCCCACGGGATCCTTGTCGTTTTTTTGTAGCTCGATCCGGCTGGTAAGCGAGTCTGATTGCCAGTCGTTCTCTGGTTTACTGTCAATGGACGGGTCGGGACCCCGACTCTCAGGAACGCTTGCAGACCACCTTGCCAACACGTTTAAATCGTCGTTCATATACCGCTTGAGGGTATCTGTGTACCGAACCTTGCCACTGGTTGTCCGAGGAAGCGAGTTAGTGCGTATAAGAACGACTTCGTGCACAAACAGTTCGTGTTCTGCAGTGATTCGCCAGCGTATTTCCTGAATCATTGGATCGTATTGGTCCGACGATGTTGTCCGTTCCACTTCCTGAACAATCACTAATCGCTGCTCGTCCGCTCGCTCGGTCAGCAAGGCAGCACCACCGCCCGGGATCAATTTTTGATTCGAGAGTTGAGCCGTCGCCTCGATGTCGTGCGGATAGTGGTTCTTGCCTCGGATGATCAGCAATTGTTTGAGACGCCCTGTTACGTACAGTTCGTCCTCAAAAAGGAACCCCAAGTCGCCCGTTCGAACAAACGCCAACCCCGGCGCATCCTTAGGAACACTGCGGAAGGTTTTGTCAGTTTCCATTGGCCGATTCCAATACCCGGCAGCAACGTTCCGGCCACGAATCCAGATTTCTCCGATCTGGCCGTCCGCACAGGTCTGAAGTGTGTCAGGGTTAACAATGCGAACTTCCTCGTCCAGCACTTGCCCACCGCAACTGACCAGTTCCGTGGTCGCGGCGGAGGATCTTGGGGCATTGGCGTCAACGAGATGAGCTTGGCCGATATCGCGGAGTTTCCTGGCTAAGAAAGTGCGAGCTTTGATCCTTGATGGGCCACGGCCCCCGGTGGCCAGCAGAGTCGCCTCAGCCAATCCATAACAGGGATAAAAAGCGTCTGCCGAAAATCCGTAGGGGGCAAACGTTGCGGTGAATCTTTCAATTGTGCCGGCACGAATAGGCTCCGCACCAGAAAATGCGACTCGCCAACTACTAAGGTCGACATCCACAAGGTCATCGGGAGAAAAACGACGCACACAAAGTTCGAAGGCGAAATTGGGACCGCCGCTAATCATCGCTCCGTAACGGCTGATCGTTTTCAGCCACCGCATTGGACGTTGCAAGAACGAGAGCGGAGACATCAACACGGTGGTGCCGCCGACGTAGATCGATTCAAGGATACCGCCGATCAATCCCATGTCGTGGTACGCGGGCAGCCAGGAAATGCCGATATTGGGTTCGTTGGTATTCAGCGCAAATCCCTGGCGAATCATTTCTAAATTGGCTGAGATGTTTCGGCCGGTGACCATCACACCGCGAGGATCACTCGTCGAGCCGGAGGTGTACTGCAGGAACGCCACCGCATCTGGATCGATATCCGGTTGCTTCCAAGGGCTAGTTGCCGTCTGCTCCAACCACTGGAGATCCAACCACAGATCGAATGGAATCTGCGACACCGAGGCGTCCGCGACCGAATCAATCACGCGTCGGGGAGCCAGAATTGCGGCCGGCTGTGAGTCCCTGAGGATCGCGGAAAGTCTTGCAGAAGGACGGCGAGGTTTGGGATAGGTGGCTGGCACGGGGACCATCCCCGCGTAAATGCAGCCAAAGAACGCTTTGATGAAATCCAAGCCTGGCGGAAAAACCAACGCTATCCGACTTGCCGTGGGGAAGCGCTTGCACAAGCCGACCGCGATGGCGCGAGCCGACCGGTCTAAATCGTCGTACGTCAGCGATTCAACAACTGCATCCCCCCCCAGGAACGTAAAAGCGAGTTGACCCCCACTTTGACTCGCTCGACCACGAAGGATGTCAACCAGCGATGTGCTGACGGGGTTCTCCGCCAGTTCCCAATATGAATCGATGGAAGTCGGTGCTTTATAAGGTCGGTTCATGGCTGAAACCGCTCGGTTCGTCCAAGGAAGGGAGCAGGTAA
Source organism: Roseimaritima sp. (assembly GCA_007124075.1). Lineage (GTDB taxonomy): Bacteria > Planctomycetota > Planctomycetia > Pirellulales > Pirellulaceae > Roseimaritima. The sequence continues at coordinate 11,464 of SLFV01000590.1, read as the reverse complement.
TATCGAATCACTGAGCCGTTAAATGCGATGGAATCGCGATGGCCGATCAAAGATGCAGCGGGCACCTATCTCCCCCAGTTTACTTGGCTTCGCGGGCGAAGCCAGCGCGTAAATCGCGGAAAGTGTATGGAAAAGCGGGGTTCGCGCCGATTTTGCGGGGTGTGGTGATTCGAGACCAAACTGCAGACAAAAAAATCAAGAACAACTCGAATGTCTCGTGATACGTGCGTTCAAGGTCCAGAGCCAGATTGTGAGGGTCGAAGGGTAAGGTACGGATGCCAGCGATTCGGACGGGAGTTCCCATCGACCCAAAAATCGTTCGTATTTGCAAAATCGCTTTTACAAACTAAGCTCGGGGGGTGGAGATGACTAGCTACACATGTTGCTTCAGGGAGCCCGAAACGGGAAGACTGGTTTGGTATCTACTGAGACATTTAACTAAGGAGATCCGACCATCCGATTTGTGAACAGTGTATGACGCGGTTATTCCAGCGAAGCGATCATTAGTGAAGTCCTAAACACTGAGCGAGAGTAAGGTACAGATGACCACAAGCCTAGCCGCCCCGTTCACTAGTCTGCGTACGCAAGGTTACACGCTGATTCGCTCCTTCCTTGACCTGGATGAGATTGAATTATTGCGTCAAGATTTTGAGGACAGCCCGTTGGAGGTGAATGCGAACTACAGCGTTCGACGGGTTTCCGAAAAAGTGTTGAATCAGTTGGATGCCAAACTTGCCGCAGTCAACAAAATTGTCCGCGAGGAGGCCAGCGTTGATGTGGACTTATTGAACGACGGTGTATACTTCGCCACGTTTTCGGAGAAGTCCACATTGACCAGTGTTAGACCAGGGGCCCAAGCATTTCCTTGGCATCAAGACCATGAAAATTACTGGTTGTGGCACGATACCTGGAACTACCTGAATTACTACATTCCGGTCGTCAAGCCAGTCTTGGAAAAATCCAACTTGACCGTAGTGCCGTTTGATCGACTGGAGCAGCGAGTACCGGAGTTGTATCGGAAGATGTTACGACGCGGAGCGACGCGTGTGATTGGATCGGGCTCGAGGTGGGTCGTGAAAGATGACGATCGGGGCGGCAAACTCGGAACGCTTCATTTCGACTTGGCAGAGATAGAAGATACACCTCAGCTTGCGCCTGGAGATTTATTGTTGATGCGAGGGGATTTAATCCATCGCACGCAAGATTCATCAACGAAACGGATCGCTGCATCGTTTCGTTATGTCAACAGCAAAACGCCGGTGCGTCGGTCATATATTACCCGCGGAGGGTTTGTGAAAGCGATCATGACCACCAATGCAAGATATTTGTTTGAACCGGCACTGGATTGTTTGGAACATGCAGGTAAGGACGAACTGCCAGCTGGCGAGTTGGATGCTTATCTGAAAGAGCTGCGTAGGAAACGGTTGCAGGGAGAGGCCGCAGCGAATCCAAGCCGTATAGGTTTTCTAGCCAGAGTTGTGAAGGACAAGTTATTCGGTGGCAACTTGAGTAGCTGAGGGCAGTCGATTAGACTTCGTACGTGGCTCGCAGGAACCGCAGGATTGTTTGCGTTGCATGTCGGTAGCAATTAGCTTGTGCAGTCAGCAGTGGCAAATTGAACGGTTGCCGAGGGAAACTTTGTTGCCTGTTGAGAAAGGGGGCTGCCCCACCAGTTCCCGCCGAAGACTCTAAGCTATCCGCAGACAACATGCCTAACCAACGTGAAGCCGACCGGCGTTTCGCGACTCGCTATCGCCTCCAATTCGGCATAGGCGCTCTATTGCTGGCGGTATTGACCGTCCCTTCGATCGTTCATTCCAATGCAGCAATTGGAACCTTGCGGAACGTGCCGGCGATGTGGTTGCCGGAAGAGATGCCCATCCGCAGAGAGTTCTTCCGCTTCATCGAGGATTTTTCGGTAACCGATGTCTTTCTGGTTACATGGCCTTCGGCTCGATTGGACGACCCCTCGATCGATGATGCGATGAACTGGCTGGCACCTCTGTCCAGTGAGAATTCGACAGACTTGCCTCGGTTCGCGTCCTCCGAAGACACTTACCACGCCTCTATTCTCAGATTAAGCGACGGCGATCCCCCTTTTCAGTGGGTTCGCAGCGGTAGCCAAATCGTCGAACGACTCAGAAGTCCACCCTTAAATTTTAGCAAGGGCATGGCCATCAATCGTCTGCGTGGTTCGTTGGTGGGCATGGATGGTCAACAGACATGTTTAATGGTTTCTTTCTCGCCGGAAGTTTCATGCGATTATTTTGAACTCCTTTCTCTCGTTCGACAGGGCATCGGTCAGACCGTGGGCCTGCCGGCCTCGGATATTGTTTTGGTGGGTGGTATCGTCGATGGGGCCGTGATCGATGAAGCCGCGATCCGGTCAATTGTACGGTTTGCGGTGCCTTCCTCCGCTATCGCTGCGATCTTGTGCGTGATTTGTTTGCGTTCGCTGATCCTTTCAGGAACGATCATCGCAGTGGCTATGATTGCCCAGGGGATGGTCTTGGCGATGCTGTATTACATCGGCTACGACCTGAATGCGATTCTTATCATTTTGCCAAGCTTCGTCTTTGTGTTGACGATCTCTGCGGGGATCCACCTTAGCAATTACTTTCGTGAAGCTTTGGCGGAAGTCCCAGCCACCAGCCGTGTTGCGGTGGTGCGCGCCGCAATGGCTTGGGGGTACAAGCCTTGCGCGATGTCGGCATTCACTACGGTCGTGGGTTTGTTGTCCTTACTGCTGGTTCGCGTCCAGCCGGTGCAAATGTTTGGCATGGCGGCCGCAATCGGATTACTGTTTTCGCTAGGGATGCTGCTTCTGATGCTGCCCGGTGCGATGCTGCTGGTCCGTGTCAAGCAGCCAACTGCGGCAATAATCGATCACCCGACCCATCAAGGACCGCCGGCAGTCCAGAGTAATCACCGTATGAGACGGTGGTTTTACGAGTTGCCATTGCGACGTCGTGGTCTCGTCTTTGCGGTCTTTGGCTGTCTATCGCTCGCTGCTGCAAGTGGTTTGCCCCAGCTCCGGTCATCGATACGTGTTCCGGACATGTTCGCGGAAAGACACGAATTGAATCGTGACTATCAGTGGTTTGAACAGCACATTGGGCCGACGCTTACCGGCGAGGTGCTGATTGCCTTTGACAGGATCAATGAATTGGATCCGCTTGAGCGTTTGGACACGGTCAAAGCTTTGCACGGCGCTCTGACGCAGGTTGATGGCGTGGGAGGCATTCATTCGGGGTTGACCTTTTTACCGCCGCTTCCGCGTGGAAGCGGAGTCTCAAGTGTTTCTACTCGAGCGGTAATTCGCTCGATAGTGCAAAGTGATTCTTCGTTACTTCATGAAATGGGGTTCCTCCACCGCGCCGCCGACGGTGAGGTATGGCGACTCACGTTCCGCCTGCTGCAAACCGAAGATACGTCAACCGAGACTCGAATGCAGTCCATTGACCGTGCAATGGAGCAGGTGCTCAGTGGGTTGCAGCCTAGTCAGAGACCGCGTTTGACGGTTACAGGGCATGTCGTGATCGTTCACGAATCGCAACGGCTCCTGCTCGAGGATTTGATCCGCAGCTTACTTGCCGCTTTGTTGGTCATTGTTATTTTCATGTCCGTGATGGTCGGAAATCCTGTCGGAGGATTGTTGTCAATGATCCCGAACATGATGCCCACCGTGGTTCTATTTGGGCTGATGGGATGGTGCCAGTTACCGCTGGATATCGGTTCGGTCATGACCGCCTCGGTCGCCATTGGGATCGCGGTCGACGACAGCCTGCACCTACTGTCGCACTTTCGCGCAGCTCGGCGGCGTGGTTTTGATCGAAAGAACTCTGCTCGGGAAGCATTAAACTACTGCGGCTTGGCGATGCTGCAGACAACGTTGATCTGCGGGTGTTCGCTGGCTGTCTATTACGCTAGCGAATTCAAGCCCACGCAACGGTTTGCGATCTTTATGGGAATCCTTCTGACGATGGCCTGGTTGGGTGTGACGCTGCTGTTGCCCGCGATGATGACCAGTCGCATGGGACGCTGGTTGGGTTCGCGTTAGCAGCGAGTCTTGGGGGGGAAAGGCCCTAAGTGACCAACGGGATTCACCCGAAGGCTCGCGTTTTCAGCGGAGATGCTATACTGCGAGCTAACTTGAAGCCTTCCTGGGAGCATTTCACGATGCCATTGTTCGAAATCGAAACCAACGCACATATAATCATCACCTGGGCAGAAAGCGAGCAGGCCGCGCAATTGGTTGTCGATGATGCCTATCCGCTGGATTCGGTGTTGCGGATTACAAAACGTCCACGCGATAGCTGGGTGATTAGTAAAGGAGCGTTGGGGCTGGCCACTCCTGCGGTCGATCCTTGCGGTGTCGCTCGCGATTGCCTGTGCAAGTCAGCGGGAGACAAGGTACATGCGATTCGTCTGTATCGGCAAGAAACGGGGTCCGATCTGGAGACGGCTCGCAAGGTGATCGAATCCAACATGGTAATGGGATGGTGATGCGGGATGGCTGAGCGGTTGCCAAAAAATGTGAAACCCAACCCTGGCAAGATCTGATGAGCAGCTCGGTTCGTTTTCTCCGCGTGGCTTGCATGGTGGTATGGACCGTGCTGCTGACGGGCTGCCAGGGGTGTCGGCATGCTCTTGATTTATCGACGACTGACAATGCGGCGGGACGCAGTGCGGTCAGCGGTCAAGCCTTCAAGCCATTTCCGGCCGCCGAGGCGACTGGTCAATCGCGGGTGAAGCCGGGGCATTGGTTCACCGCGACCAAGCCATTGCAAAGCAATCGCGAGGATCGCCGCGGAACGCTAGAAATCGTTGCCGGTCACAGCCGCACCAATGACGAGGGCAAGCGGACCGATGTGGTCCATCCGGTTTATTCGCAGCGGCCAGCGGTGCTGCCCCACGGACAACGCAAGCGATTGGACTTTAGGCTCCTGGCACCACTTGCCGATCGCGAGGTCGATCGTGCTGGCTTCCTGCGGGCGCGACTCGCCACCAATCGCGAGGGGTTGGTTTACGACAGTGGGCGGCGGGATCTCGGCTTCCTGCGGCCCGAACAATATTTTTTTGTAGTCCTGACGTCGCGTCCAGAACGGTTTGTCGCCCTGCAAACAGCGGATTGGGTCAAACCACCGCCGTCGATCCAGGTCCTGGAAACCGGGGGCGAGACACCGGTTCATTTTCGTTTGGTTTTTCCGCCAGCCAGTGAACTGGTCTCACTACCCGAAACGATGTTGGACTGGACATCGATAGCTTACATTTTGTGGGATGACATTTCTGTCGATCGCCTAACATCGGGCCAGCGTCGCGCGTTGCAAGATTGGTTGCATTGGGGCGGTCGCTTGATTGTCAACGGCCGTCACGCTGATCGCATCTTGACCGACAGCTCGTTGGCAGCCCTTCTTCCGCTGGTTCCCGAAGGCTTAGGGGAACTGGACAGGGAGGCATTCGCAACCATGCTGCGCCAGTGCTCGGTGGTCGACGATGACAGCACGGGGCAACGGCTTTTAGCGTTGGCAGGATCGTCCGGACAGGTGGCTTTGGAGGGACGCGTAGCCCCGTCCGCCCAAGAAGTTGCGGGAACGGCGGGGCTTGTGTGGGAACGTCGCTGCGGCTTGGGGCAAATCGTGATGACGCGTTTTGACGTGACCACCGACCTGCTGGCGCAGTGGCGATCACGCGACAGCTTTCAAAATAGTATTTTCCTGCGCCGTCCACCACGACGTTACGAACTGATGCGTCAGGCCAATAGACTGGTGTTTGACCAAGCGGTCGGTAGCGAACCGTTGCCGCTGCTAAACAGTTCGGTACGCTTATTTTCTCGTGATGGACGGATGCGGATTGCCGCTCCGCTTCCGCGCGATCCCGCGGCACCGGGGGATCAGCAGGATGACGTGTTGGCGGCGCGCAACGTCGCGTCACCGCGGGCGGATTCCAATGCGGCGACGGGGGTGGCCGCAAGGCCTCCTACGATGATTTCCCCGCTGGCCGCTTGGTATCCTGACGGGGTCGTCAGTGAATCGCGAGGCGGCGTGGCGGCGTGGACCGATCGCAGTCCTCTGGCACGCCTGGCCTTAGCGGGTCTGGCGAGCGAATCAGGAATCGAAATCCCACCGGCTGGATTCGTGGCGAAATCGCTGGCGTGGTACTTGATGATCCTGGGGCCGGTCAACTTTTGCATCTTTCGCATCCTGCGACGTCCAGGGTTCGCGTGGCTTGCCGTGCCCATCATCGCCATCGGGGGTGCCATCGCGGTGGCGCGGCAGGCAAGACTGGACATCGGGTTCAATCGATTGCAAAACGAGATTTCGGTCTTTGAGTTACAGCCCCAGTACGATCGTGCCCACCTTACCAGCTACGTGGCGGTCTACAGTTCCCTGGGGACCGAGTACGAGGTTAGGTTCGATACGTCCGATGCGGTCGCGCTCCCCGTCATGGGTAGAAATCTGGAGTTTCCTGATGATCGGATCAATTTGCGGTTTGGCGACGGGGGGGGGGTGCACTTGAGCGGTCTTTTTGTTCCCTCCAACCGCACTCGGTTGATTCATGCCGAACAAATTGTCTCGCTGGGGGGCAGCCTGCATTGGGACCAGCAGACGAGCCGACTGACCAACCGCACCACTGTCGATCTTCGGCATCTGGTTCTGCTTGATAAATCTTCCGCTAACACGTTGCGGTTTGCGGGGCTGGACCAACTGTCCAGCGGTGGCGGGGCGGATGTGCAATTTACCGATATCCCTCCCTCGCTCCCTGCTGCGATTTCATTGACCGTGCGCTCGATTGTGGAAGGTCTTGCCGCGGATGACCAGGTGCCAACGGGGCAGACGCGTTTGATCGCGATTATCCAAGATCCGCCCTCCGAAATGAAGATTCAACCGGCCGCGAACCAGAGTCGACGCGCTGGGGTGCTGTTGGCACATTTGCAACATCCTTCATTACCGGACGCAACGCAAGATAAGAATTTGCCGCCCATCGTTCCGACGGTTGACGCGGACCAATGAACGCTGGGGGGACCCCGACGTTGATGGTCGTCGGCAACAACGCTTCTATGATTGTATTGCACTATTAAGGAAACCGCAGGTCGCGATGATCGAGCTGATTGGATTTGGAAAAGACTACGGCGAGTTCACCGCTGTGGAGAATCTGAGCCTTAAAATTGAAGCGGGAGAAACCTTCGGTTTCATCGGCCCCAACGGCGCAGGAAAAAGCACTTCAATTCGTTTTTTAGCTACGTTGCTGAAGCCGTCGCGCGGAGGTGGCATCGTGGCCGGGCATAGTGTGACTGGCGATCCGATCGCGGTTCGTCAGTTGATCGGATACATGCCCGATCATTTTGGGGTCTATGACGGCATGAAGGTTTGGGAGTTCCTAGATTTCTTTGCCGTGGCGTATCGAATTGGCAAATCGGTTCGCAAGCAGGTCATCGGTCACGTTCTGGAACTGCTGGACCTGACGCATAAGCGTAACGATTACGTCAATGGCTTGTCGCGGGGCATGAAACAACGGCTATGCTTGGCCAAAACGCTGGTACATGACCCGCCGGTTTTAATTTTGGACGAACCCGCCAGTGGCTTGGATCCACGGGCTAGGATTGAAGTCAAGGCGTTGTTGCGTGAGTTGCGAAAGATGGGCAAGACCATCATGATCAGCAGCCACATCCTGACCGAACTGGCCGATTGCTGCACGTCCATCGGCATCATCGAACGCGGAAAACTGTTGATGCATGGTCCGATTGGAGAGGTCTATCGACAGATCCGACGCAATCGGATTGTCGAAATTCAATTTTTGAAGAATCAGGATGCTGGATTGTCGATCCTGCGAAGCAGTCCCGCGTTGCAGGCCTTGGATGTGGAGCCGACTCGCGTCATTGCGGAATTGGCAACCGACGACGAGGGACTGGCGGGACTGCTAGAAGAGCTGATCAGGGAGGGGGTACGTATGAAGTCGTTCAATGACAAAGATCCGACTTTGGAAGATGTCTTTATGTCGGTAACCAAAGGTCTGGTAAGCTAAAATGGCGATTTATCGATTGGGGGCACGCGTCCCCCGGATTGCAGCGGATTGTTTTGTCGCACCCGAGGCAACTATCATTGGAGATGTGACCATCGGAAGTGGTAGCAACATTTGGCCCGGGGCTGTGTTGCGCGGTGACGTGGAACCGATCACCATCGGCAACGGATGCAGTATTCAGGATAACGCGGTGCTGCACACCGATCCGGGATGTCCGTTATCCATTGGTGATGGGGTAACCGTCGGACATCAGGCGACCTTGCATGGTTGCAGGATCGGCAATGGCAGTCTGATCGGAATGCAAGCGACTGTGTTGAATTTGGCTGTGATCGGCCAGTCGACCTTGGTCGGTGCTGGGGCAGTCATTACGGAACGCAAGCAATTCGGCGATCGGGTGTTGATCGTCGGTGCACCAGCAAAAGTTGTTCGCGAATTGACAGCGGAGCAAATCGAACAGATGCGGGAACTGGCCCAGCGGTACGTGGATCGGGGGGCCGAGTATGTGCGTTCCCTGCAACCGGTCAGTCGCACAGAGGCCGGTCAAGAGTAGTGCGATCTCGTGAGCGAACGCTCGCCGAAAGACCATAGCTTTCCCGTCACCCGCAAACCGCAGACGATCGAGGGGACCCCCAAGGCCGGGTTCCGCTGACGGCTCAACCTGAATTTGGCCAGTGACGTGATTGGCTATTGATTTGCCGTTGTCTAAAATGGAGTGCAACCGAAAAGCATTTCGAATGCTACCCTACCGATGTTACAAGTTGGCGGAACGTCTTTTGCTGATCCGCGAGACTTCCCGTGTTGAATTCCCACCTCGGCCTTTACAAATGACACCCAAAGCAATGATGTTCCGCAACCGCTGGAAATTCGCAATCACTTTTCTTGGACTCGTGATCGCGGTTACATCGCCAGTTTGGTGCGAACCGCCGCAGACGTCTCCGGTGGCTGCTGATGCCACCAATGAACAGATTTTTTTGCAGAACACCAGACAGCTTACCTTTGAAGGCCTCCGTTCAGGCGAAGGTTACTTCAGCAGCGACGGCACCAGGATGGTGTTTCAAAGCGAGCGGGAGCCTGGCAATCCATTTTATCAGATCTACTTGATGGACCTGGAGACTGGCGATGTTTCGCGGATATCACCGGGAACCGGAAAAACGACTTGTGCCTGGATTCATCCGTCCGGCGATCGGGTTCTTTTTGCCAGCACGCACACGGATCCCGACGCAGTGCAAAAACAGGAGGACGAACTTGAGTTACGGGCCAGTGGACGCAGTCGGCGTTACGCTTGGGACTACGACCCGCACTACCAGTTGTTCAGTAAGGATCTCCGCACAGGTCAGTTGACCCAATTGAGCGATGTGATGGGTTATGACGCGGAGGCGTCGTACAGTCCCGATGGGACCAAGATCGTTTTTGCTTCCAATCGCGCCGCCTATGGTCGCGAACTGACACCACGCGAGGCCACCTTATTTGAAATCGATCAAGCCTCGCTGGTGGATCTGTACATCATGGATGCTGACGGCGGCAATGTTCGGCGGTTGACCGAACACTTGGGGTATGATGGCGGCCCATTTTTTTCGGCAGATGGAAAGCGGATTTGCTGGCGATGTTTTTCGGAGGATCGCAAGCAGGCTGAAATCTATGCAATGAACATCGATGGCAGTGACCAGCGGCAATTGACCAATTTAGGGGCCATGAGCTGGGCACCCTACTTTCACCCCTCGGGCGACTATCTGATTTTTACCACAAACATTCACGGTTACGATAATTTTGAGTTGTACCTTGTCCGTGCCGATGGTAGCGGTGATCCAGTGCGTGTGACCGAGACTGCTGGTGCCGATTTGCTGCCGGTCTTTTTGCCCGACGGCAAGCAGCTTTCCTGGACCTCGACACGGACTGCCAACAAACGGTCTCAGATCTTTTTGGCCGATTGGGACGATGCGGCCGCGCGTCAGATGCTGGGACTGGCCTTCGCGTCCTCGGAGGAAGCTTGGGCGCGGCAGGCCGCGATCGCGGCCAGCGAAATCAACACTCCGGAATTTCGCCCATCCGATTCTGGACGCCATGTCGATTTTCTTACGCGGCCTGAATTAGGAGGACGGATGCCGGGCCCGGCGGGTGAACGGCAAGCCACCGCGTACGTGGCAGCGTATTTAGAAAGTTTGGGCTACCAACCTGCGGGCCCGGACGGATCGTGGTTTCATGAATTCGAATTCCCCGCCGGTTCGCAGCGCACCGACAAAAATCGCTTGCAGTGGGGCGAACAGCGTTACGAGCTGGACAAGGAATGGACCCCGCTGGCTTTTTCGGGCAGCGGGGATTTTGATCCGGCCGAATTGGTATTTGCTGGCTATGGACTGCAAATTCCCGGTGGCGACGATGGTGAAGATTACGACAGTTACGTTCATCTGGATGTCGCCGATAAATGGGTGATTGCTTTTCGCGATTTGCCGCAAGATATTACCGCCCAGCAGCGGCAACGCATGTCTCGGTTTTCCGCTCCCAACCGGAAGGCTCAGGTCGCACGCGACCTGGGGGCGCGGGGGTTGATCTTAGTCGCCGGGCCGACCAGCAAGGTCCGTCGTCGTTTGATGCGCTTCGACGAGGACGCTTCACAAGCCGGGGTCAGTATCGCGGTAGTCAGTGTGGCCGACAGTTTGGCCCAGCAGTGGCTTGCCAAGGCTGGCGAGGATCTGGCGGAGATCCAAAAGTCGCTTGACGGCGGACAGCTTGCGATGGGCTTTGTGCTGAAGTCCGAGGGGCAACCGCTGATGCTAAGCGCTAGAATCGACATCCTACGGAAAAAAGGCGTTGGGCGCAATGTGCTGGGGCGTTTGCCAGCGGGCCCGCAACCCACGCAGGATGTCGTGATCTTAGGTGCGCACGTCGATCATTTAGGCACCGGCCGCAGCAGTAATAGCCTTGCCGGTGAGGACGAATCGGATTTGATTCATTACGGCGCCGACGATAACGCCAGTGGCGTGGCGGCAATGTTAGAGGTCGCTCAGTACACCTCGGCTCAGGTCCGCGGAGGGCGGTTGCAACCCCAACGCGATCTGATCGTTGCGGCTTGGTCCGGGGAAGAATTGGGGCTGTTTGGGTCCCAAGCTTTTGTGCGCGAGTTTGATCAGAATTTTCCTCACACGCAAATGGGGGCCTATCTGAATTTGGACATGGTTGGCAGGTTACGTGAAAAGTTGATCATCCAAGGTGTCGGGTCCTCACCGCAATGGGAGTCGGAGATAAATCGGCGGAATATTCCGGTTGGTTTGGCGTTGGAGCTGGACAAATCCAGCAGCCGTTTGCCAACCGATGCGGCGTCGTTCGTTTCGCAAGGGATTCCGATCCTGGCGTTTTTTACTGGGGCTCACGAGGACTATCACACGCCCCGCGACACCGCAGAGAAATTGAATTACGAGGGGCTGGCAAAGGTCGCGCATCTAAC
>SLFV01000450.1 GCA_007124075.1 Roseimaritima sp. | reverse complement strand
TGGATCAATACGTTCCCGATGCCAACGGTCATCTGGTCCGCACGTCAGGTCTTGTGGATCTTGGGCCGAGGGTGTTTTTTATCGCGTCGGACCCCGTTGACGGCACGGTGCTGGGTGCCGACATGGAAGGACAGTTGCGACGTTGGCGCGAGCAACCTGTGTGGCAGATCGGATCGCCGTTGACGGACGAAATCGCCTGCGAAGGATTTGAGTTTTGGGACGAAGGCGACGGTCAGGACTGGCCCGTAGTCGTGGTCAAACTTGATGGACAATTGAAACGAATCAATCTACAAACCAACACGGAGGTGGTCATTCCCTGTCAAGCTCCGTCTGGAGCCATCATTACTCGCATTGACGATCAGCATTTGGTCGTGAGCGATGCTGACTTGCCGGCGATGCGGGTGAACGTGAACACCGGGGAATTAAAAACGATGCCGGTGCGCAGCAATAGGTTTGTCCATGTCAGCAAGGACGGCCAGTGGCTACTGGGCGGCGGAGGCATTACCAATTACGCCTGGATGCTTGATATGCGCAACTGGCGTTCTGCAATTCAGTTCGCTGGCCACAACGCTCGCGGGATAGCCTACCTTCCTTCGCGAAACGAGGTCTTTTGGCAGGATGGCAACAAACTGCTGTACCGACCACTGGACGCGCCAGACGCGGTCGAGCGAATCGGCGAATATGGGATGATGCCAGAGCACCTCCATGCCTCCTCGGGTGAGGACTTATTGGCGGTTGGCCAATCTTCACGCGAGGTCATCTTGCTGGATACGCAGTCCCGCCAGCAGCATGGCCCGAAGTTGATGCATGAAGGCGTTTTGCTGCAGATGCGGTTTACCCCCGATAGCCGCACCTTGATAACCCTAACAGACGATGGCACCATTGGCGTGTGGAATGTCACCACAGGACGGCGGATGATGCAGCATCGCATACCATCCCCGGAAGGGTATAAGCTCGGCAGCATCAGCCGGAATGGTCGATTCATTGGGCTGCAAAACGAGTCGGGGCTGACTTTGTTTCGGCTGTACTGAGGCAGCTGTACTGAGGCAATTGCAAACTGGACAATTGCAAACTGCGGTAGCATCGCGGCATCACAATCGCGAATCGGTGATAAATTCGGTTTTCGAAGGCATCACTGCCGCGTCTCGATGATTGGAAAAATAATCACCGGCAAAAGCTCATTCCACGGGGAAGTGCTGCTGAACCACCGAGTAAAACTGCTGCGGAGTCGCGACTTTTGCCACGTGGGTGCGGAAATGTCGTGCGCCTCGCTTACCTTGCGCATAACAGCAAGCATACTTCCGCATTAGCATTGTCCCTTTATCTTCGCCAAAACGCTCGACCACCAAGAGAAAGTGTTTCAGCATGCAATCACGTTGCTCCTCCAACGACGGGTCCGGCGGTATCGGCTCCCCGCGAATCGCGGCGGCGGCTTGGGCGAACAGCCATGGGCGACCAAGGCATGCACGCGCAATCATCACACCGTCGACGTTGTAGCGACGGAAAGCCTGAGCAACTTTATCGGCCGAGTCCAAGTCACCGTTGCCGATCAAAGGGATTGAACGCAGATGGCCTTTGATCGCAGAAATACGTTCCCAATCCGCGCTGCCGGAGAAGAAATCTTGTGCGGTGCGGCCATGGACGGTCAGCGCGGCCGCCCCCGCTTCCTCCACCACTTGGGCGACTTCGTTGCAATTGATTTCGTTGCGTGTGCAGCCCAGGCGAATTTTTGCAGTCACCGGAGTCGGAGTGCAGGTTTTGACTAATTGCTGAATGATCTGATACATCCGCTGTGGTTGCCGCAAAAGGTAGCTACCACTGTGCGCCTTCTCCGTGACCTGACGAACAGGACAACCAAAGTTAATATCGACGATACTGACGCCGTATTCCTCCACTAGCCGTTTGCCAACCTTCGCCATGACTTCGGCCTGGTTATCCCAGATCTGCACCGCTAGCGGACGCGGTTCGTGCGCAACCCCCCACAATCGATCCGGATGTTCCGCCTCGTTCTCATCCAGCCAGACAAAACCACGAGCGTTAACCATCTCCGTTGCCAGCAATCCAGCACCACCGTACTGACGTACAATCTGTCGAAAGGCGGCGTTGGTAAACCCTGCCATCGGGGCCTGCAGGATTGGCGGATCGATCACGACGTTTCCGATTTGCAACGTGGCGGGGGGCAATTTCCGGACGGCGGCAACGGGAGTCATCAGGCGCACTCGGTTTCCTGACGTCCGGCGATTATGCTGTTCAGACGACGGGAAGTTAGGACACAGAAAAAACGGAAACAACAATGCACCATCTCTACCGCAATTCCAGGGGGCTGTAAAGCGACGATGAATCCACAAATCAAGCCACACGCATTCTTTAGAAAACTGAGTTTAGCCCTCCTTGCGGCGGTTGTCGTGGATTTCGCGGTGACAACCGATTGGGCGTTGGCGGAAAAAAAGCATCCGAATGTCGTCTGGCTGATGTCGGAAGACAATTCCGTGCATTTCATGGAACTGTTCGATCCGCAGGGTGCAAAGACCCCCAACATCGCTGCCATGGCCGCCAACGGGATTGTGTTTGAACGCGCATTTTCAAATTCACCAGTTTGTTCCGTCGCGCGAACAACGTTGATCACTGGCTGCTATGCTCCGCGCATAGGCACGCAGTTTCATCGTCGGGGAACGCTGGCCAACCTGAGCCCCGAACTGAAAATGTTTCCCGCTTACCTCCGTGCCGCGGGCTACTACACGACGAACAATCGCAAGGAGGACTATAACGCGTTCAAAACTGATGACGTCTGGGATGACTCGTCAGGCAAAGCGTCCTACCGCAACCGTCCGGATCGGTCGACCCCCTTCTTCCACGTGCAGACGTTTACGCAGTCGCACGAGTCCAGCCTGCACTTTGCTGCGCAAGCCCTGGAACGCAAGCCCCCGACCCACGATCCGGATCAAGTGCAGCGATTTCCCTACCATCCTGACACACCCCTGTTTCGTTACACGCATGCCTTGTACCTGGACAAGATGCAGTTGATCGACGATTTGGTGGGAAAATTTGTAGACCAATTGGAATCCGATGGCGTGTTGGATGACACGATTGTTTTTTACTTCGGCGATCATGGGGGCACCTTACCACGGAGCAAGGGGTACCTGTACGAAGCTGGCCTGCATGTCCCCCTGGTCGTTCGCGTTCCGCCAAAGTGGCAGCACCTCTCTCCGTTTCCTCCTGGCGGTCGCTGCTCTGGATTCGTGGAGTTCGTCGACTTTGCCCCCACGGTGTTGCAACTGGCGGGGGTTGAAATTCCGGAGTTGATCGACGGCAAGCCCTTCCTGGGAGCCGGGATCGAAAGTGACCAGTTAGCGACGCGCGACGAGACCTTCAGTTACTCCGATCGATTTGATGAAAAATACGAACTGGCTCGCGCGCTCCGCAGTGGCGACTGGAAGTACCTCCGCTTTTACCAGCCTTTCTATCCCGATGCGTTGCGCAACAATTACCGCTTTAAGATGCTGGCCTATCAACAGTGGCAGCATCTATTCTCGCAGGGTGATTTGAATCGGGTCCAAAGTCAGTTTTTTTTGCCTAAGCAGGCCGAAGCGCTGTACGACCTGCGCACTGATCCGCATGAGACTCGGAATTTGGCGGGTTTGCCGGAACACCACGCAACACTGGAAAAAATGCGTCAACGACTGCGGGCTCGTCAGGCGGAACTACCAGACCTAAGCTTCAATCCCGAAGCAGAATTGCTTGCCGACGCGATGGAGGAACCATTTCGCTATGGACAGCAGCACGCGAAGCGAATCGTCCGATATAACGATGTTGTC
>SLFV01000580.1 GCA_007124075.1 Roseimaritima sp. | reverse complement strand
GTTATCGTCCACCTGGTCTTTTTCGGAGTGCTCGGTTCCGGGCTGGCCCTGCTCTGGATGTACGTCCCGTTCTTGGTAATTCCGATAACGACGATAAACGCGTTTTACTGGGCGTTTGCGTATGCCTGTGGCTTTTCAATCATGGAAGCCGTCAGTTGCGGCAATCGCCGCGTCGAACAATGGCCATACTCCGATCCGTCAGAATGGTTCGGTCAATTGTTCACGGTTGTCGCAGCGGCGCTGCTGTCGATGGTGATGCCGCTGTTCCTGATGTCAGCCGTGCTGGGGTTTGAGTTGGCCGGGATCTTCCTGACGATGTTTTGTCTGTTCCTGTTCTTCCCCTTCGTGCTTTTTTCGATGCTAGAATCGGGAACCGTAATGCTGCCATTTTCGGCGGAAGTCACGAAATCGGTGACGCGTTGCAAGGAGGAATGGGGATTGCTGTACTTTTCCTCGGGCCTGTTGTTCGCCAGCCTTTTTTTTCTGTACGTATTCCTGTTTGTCATGCCGGAAAATCTCGCGTTGTTTAAAGCAGTAATTAGCAGTTTTGCCACGATCACCGCAGTGTTTGCCTACTTTTCCATGCTGGGCCGGTTAGCTTACGGGATCGGGCAGACATTACGACTGGACGCACAGTCGAGCCCCACCGATGAAGCGTAGCCTCCTGCTGAAGGTAGCCTCCTACTGAAAAATGGCCTGTCCCTCTCTCCGGCCTCCTAATCTTGTCCAACCTTCCTCAAAGGGGCAGCCCCCTTTTCCAATCCCCCGCAGAACCGGTGGCCAGTCCATGGAGACCGTCTTAATCACAGGTGCCAGTTCTGGAATTGGCGTCGCCCTTGCGGATTGCTTTGCGGCCGACGGTGCCAGGCTGGTATTGGTTGCGAGGCGAAACGAACGCTTACAGGTGGTCGCCGACGATCTGCGCCGGAAATTCGGCGTGGAGGTTCATGTCTGCGCGGTTGATTTGGCTGATCCTGCGGGCGTGCGGGAGCTTTGCCAGGCACTGGAGCAACGGCACCTGAACGTCGATGTCCTAGTTAACAATGCAGGCTTTGGGATCTTGGGGCCATTCCAGGAATCCGACCGCCAACTTCAGTTGAAGATGGTGGCACTGAATGTCGCTGCGTTGACGGATTTGACCCATCGACTGCTGCCGCCGATGCTCGCGAGGCGGCGCGGCGGCATCCTGAATGTTTCCTCCGTCGCAGCCTATCCACCCGGCCCATGGATGGCCGTGTACTATGCCACCAAAGCGTACGTCCAATCGTTTTCCGATGCCCTGTGGTATGAATTGAAGGCAACCGGCATCCAAGTGACCACGCTTTCGCCAGGGCCGGTCAAGACAGAATTCGCCAGCCGTAGCGGCGTTGGATCGCTGGGCCTGTTGGACCGTAACGCAATGAGTGCCCCGCGGGTCGCACAAGCTGGATACCGGGCCTACCGCGCCGGTCGGAGGACAACGACTCCCGGATGGGGCAACTGGGCAGGTACGATCCTGTCGCGTTGCCTGCCGCGTGCGTTGATCGCGCCACTGGTCGGTCGGATCCAAATGCGGAAGCGGACCGGCCCAAATCGGAAACCCGACTAGCGCGGCTCTAACGGTGGACCTAGCATTCAATTTCTTTTTTTGGGAACTTCGTCTCAGAAAGAGGCGTCCCATCGTCAGCGTTTCGTTGACACGGCAACCGCCGCAACTAGAATCGGGGACGTCACTTATCCAAGCTTCCTATTTTGCCCGTTTCTCCCAAGTGAACGCCATTCATCAACCGATAGCATTTAGCGAGGGTGTTTCGGTTAGTATTTTGCCGTTGATTAAGTTGGGGCAAAATTCGCAGCAGCAATTCCAGTCAATCTAAGTGGATCGCAGAGACTTGCGGTGGTCCAGTAAAAACAGCAGGGACTAGAAGGTGAAGTCAGCCAAACAAAAATCCACGCGTGCCCGAAGGAAAGTGGGCACTTCGGCAAATTCCAAGCGCCGTTTGATGTTGGAGACCCTGGAGTCCAGACAGTTACTGGCGGCAGGATTCTCCCCCGGCGGGGTGATCAGTGGAATGCGCAACGCCACCATGGCTCGGAATGTGGGCACGGTCCCCGCCTTTACGGTGATTGAAAACGAACGTGTTGGGATCGTGGGTGTCAACGACACCAAGGCGACTGCGCAGCATTTGCCATTGGGTACGTTGCCGACCCAGCGCGACACGATTGACTTAAACGGCAGCATCTCATTGGTCGATGTTTTCCAGCGTGTTCCCGAGGACATCGATTGGTACTCGTTCGATCTCCGGGCGGGCGACATTTTGGACATTTCTCTCTCCGGAGGTGCGGGGGAGTTTGACGTCTACTTTGAGCGTGCGTTGCCCTACAACCGTGGCGATTATTGGTTCAGTGGGATCAGCAACTTCACTGGCGGTTCTCAACTGACGACCCCTTATCCATTTGAATCCCCTTTGCAGACGCAGGGGACGGTGTTGGGTGCGCAAGTGGTCCCCTACACGGGGCGTTACTTCTTGCGGATTTCCAGTGGTGGGTTTTCAGGACCATACACCGTAGGGCTGCGTGCCTATCGACCGGTGCTGGAAAGCCAGCCGATCGGAACAATGCAGACGCTGTTCCTAGATTTTGACGGCGCTGCAATTCCGCGTTCGGAAATTACCCCGATCAACTTCGAGGAGGACAATCTGCCGGTCTTCGGGACCGCGCGTCTGTCTCCCCTGTCGGAATTCATCGAAGGCTGGGGGATGCGACCCCAGGATGAAGACCGCTTGGTCGACCTGATTGTTGACAAGGTCCGTCAGCGATTTGCGGAGCTGGGTATTAACGCGAACAATGGCGATTTTGATTCCACGGGCAATCCGGGTGATTTTGGGATCAGGATCCTCAACAGCCGTGACCATGCCGATCCGTGGGGGCAGCCGCACGTTAGCCGTGTGGTTATTGGGGGGACTCAGGAAGAAGCAGGTTTTGACGAGATTCTCGGCGACGATATCATCGGTATTGCTTCATCAACCGACGTGGGCAACTTTGCGACCTCTCAAACCGCGATCATCCTACTGGATGAAATCGAGGATATCTTAGACGATTTCCCCATCGCAGGCGGTGTCAGCCTTGTGGAACTGTACTCGACCTATCTAGGTAATATCGCATCTCGTGAAGCAGGCACTTTCTTTGGGGCTTGGCGAACGAACAACGGCAACAATCGCTTCAATATTATGGACGCGGTTGGCAACGACGCGGAGATGGCGGAACTTGGATTGGATGGCATTTTCGGTACGATTGATGATCTGCCAACCCGATTCATCTGGGATTCATTCTCGCCAGGGGATGCGATCATGTTTGGCATCCAAGATACGCCCAACACCTTGGCCTTTGGGTTATCGACGGGGACCGTCGGCACACCGGTTACGGGGCTCGTCTTCGACGACTTGAACGGGAATGGGCAACGCGGAGCCAATGAGCCTGGTTTGGCGGGCGTGACGGTCTTTAATGACACCAACAACAACGGCATCCTGGACCCGAACGAACAATTCACAGTGACCGGGTCCGACGGTTCTTTCACGCTGAATGTACCTCCGGGGCAAGCGAGAATTCGCACGATTCGGCCCGACAACTATCTTCCGACGACAGCGGAGTCGTTTGTGGTGACGGCTGGCCAAGCGACCAATGTCGTGTTCGGCTACAATCGCTTCCAAGCCGACGTGACGGGGTTTGTCTTCGCTGACATCAACGGTAATCGCGTCCGCGACCCCGGCGAACCGGGAATCGAGGGCGTCTATGTTTACATTGACTTAGACGGCGATGGACGTCCTGACATTGGGGAACCG
>SLFV01000592.1 GCA_007124075.1 Roseimaritima sp. | reverse complement strand
TCAATGTTCGTCTATTCAAGTGTTTCTTGGATGCGGCGGTCAGCGAACAGATCGCGCGTATGGTGGCGATGAAAAGCGCAACCGAAAGTGCTGGCGACATGATCAAACAACTTTCGATGACTTACAACCGTGCACGGCAATCACAGATTACCGGCGAAATCATGGAAATTATCGGTGGTGTCGAGGCGATGGCCGACTGACGCTACCCGACGCGGCATTGACGCAATCAAGATTCATTCTTCTTCATAACTCCTTTGACAAGTTTTTGATTTCATGGCCACAGACACTGCCCAGAACGTTGGTCGAATTACGCAAGTGATTGGTTCGACTTTTGACGCTGAATTTAGTCCAAGATCGTTGCCCGATATTTTCAATGCCGTCACTGTGGCCTCGGAACACAAAGGGGTCAAACTGGAACTGACCGGAGAGGTACAGCAGCACCTGGGTGGCAACCGCGTCCGATGCATTGCGCTGGGCAGCACCGACGGGATGATGCGGGGAATGGATGTGATCGACACGGGAAAGCCGCTGACGGTTCCGGTCGGCAAGGCGACGCTGGGTCGGGTGTTTAATGTGCTGGGGCAACCGATTGATCGTCGTGGCGATGTAGCGGCTGACGATTATTGGCCGATCCACCGCGAGGCTCCTCCGGTGGCGGATCTGTCAACCAGTACCGAGGTGTTTGAAACCGGGATCAAAGTGGTCGATCTGCTGACTCCGTTTGTCCGCGGTGGGAAGGCCGGGCTGTTTGGTGGTGCGGGGCTGGGGAAGACGGTGATTTTGACCGAGTTGATTGCCCGGATTGCCAGTAGTCACGGCGGCTACAGTGTGTTTGCCGGTGTCGGGGAACGGACACGTGAAGGGACCGATTTGTGGCTGGAAATGCAGGAGACTGCGATCGGCGACACCGGTCGTAAGGTGATTGAACAGACCTGCATGGTCTTCGGACAGATGAACGAACCACCTGGGTCACGTTTGCGGGTCGCCTTGTCCGCCTTGACAATGGCGGAGTATTTCCGCGATTCGACTGGTGCGGATACGTTGTTGTTTGTGGATAACATATTTCGCTTCTCTCAGGCCGGATCGGAAGTCTCCGCATTGTTGGGCCGGATGCCCTCGGCGGTTGGTTATCAACCGACGCTGGCGACCGAAATGGGGGCGTTGCAGGAGCGAATCACATCGACCAACAAGGGTGCTATTACTTCGGTGCAGGCGGTTTACGTCCCGGCAGACGACCCGACGGACCCCGCTCCGGCGACAGCATTCAGCCAGTTGGATGCGTTCATTTACTTGGAACGATCGATCTCCGAGAAAGGGATTTATCCTGCGATCGACCCGCTTGCTTCGAACAGTCGTATTTTGGATCCGCAGTACGTGGGTGACCATCATTACGGGGTTGCGCGTCGAGTCCAAACGATCTTGCAACGGTATCGTGAGCTACAGGACATCATCGCCATTTTGGGTGTGGATGAGTTGTCGGAAGAGGACAAGATGATCGTGCACCGCGCGCGGCGATTGGAACGTTTCATGTCGCAACCGTTCTTGGTGGCGCAGGTCTTTACAGGCAAGAAGGGCGAAATTACTCCGCTGCAAGATACGATTCGCAGCTTCGAAGAAATCTGCGATGGCAAGTGGGATCACTTGCCCGAGCGTGCCTTTATGTACGTCGGTTCGATTGAACAGGCGGAGGCACAAGCCAAGCGTATGGCCGAAGAGGGAGTCTAATGATGGCGATTCGATGTTTAGTCGTTACGCCCGAACGAACGCAACTGGACGCCGAGGTCGATTTCCTGACCCTGCCGATGTTCGATGGCGAACTGGGTGTTGGACATGGCCGCGCAGCGATGATTGGTCGTTTGGGGTACGGCCCCCTACGACTACGGCGAGCGGGGGTCACTTCGGAATATTACATTGACGGCGGATTCGCGCAGGTAGAAAACGATGTGGTCTCGGTTTTGACCAGTCGAGCGGTACCGATCGAGGAAATGAAACGCGATGCTGCGGAGCAAGCGTTGGCCGATGCGCTGGCTATGCCTGGCGGTAACGCCGACTCGTTGGCGTTGCGTCAAACCGCACTGATGCGGGCTCGTGGGATGTTGCGATCATCACAGTAATCGGACCAACGCCTTCGCTCGCGTTCCAAGGGGGTCGCCACGAAATGTTTACCGGTCTGGTCGAAGCACTTGGCGAAGTGCAGATGTTACAACGTTGGGACAACGCTTGCCGTCTGACGATCAATTGCCAGCAACTTGCCGATGGTCTGGCAATCGGTGCCAGCGTCGCGATCAATGGCTGTTGCCTAACGGTCGTGTCGCGGGCGGGGCAGTTGGTCGATTTTGAAGCGGGTTCGGAGACATTATCACGAACCAATCTTGGAAATCTGGGTGTCGGCGACCCGGTCAATCTGGAGCGGGCACTGGCCCTTGGCGACCGAATGGGGGGGCACTACGTGAGCGGTCACGTTGATGGGTTAGGTTCGCTGCTCCGCCGCGAGGATGATCACCCTTGGGCCAAATTATGGTTCTCCGTCCCGACGACGCTGACTCAGCAAATGGCCAGCAAAGGGAGCGTCACTGTCGATGGAGTCAGTTTGACCTTGGTGGATGTCGACGACGATGCGTTTAGTGTTGCACTGATCCCCCACACGTTGCAAGTCACGACGCTGGGGATTCGGCACCCGGGCAGCCAAGTCAACGTGGAAACCGACATTTTGGCAAAGTACGTTACGCGTTTTCTGGAAACTCAGGATCGATGGCAGAGCGACAAACAGCAACCTATCTGAACGAGCGTTTTGCCGCAGCTGGTTTACGCCCGCTGACTCGCTTTGGCCAAAATTTCCTCATCGACCTCAATCTGTTGGACCTGATTGTCCGGGCGGCGGAAATCGGGTCGCAGGACGTGGTCCTGGAGGTCGGTACCGGGATGGGGTCACTGACCACCCGGATCGCCGAGCAAGCCGCTGCCGTGGTGACGGTGGAGATCGACGATAATCTGGCAGAACTGTCCCGCGAGGAGCTAGCCAGATATACCAACATCCAACAACTGCATGTTGATGTGTTAAAAAACAAGCACACGCTTGCACCTGAAGTTTTGCAGAGCGTAGGCCAAGTATTGGCAACGACTGGAGCGGAGGCGCGATTCATGCTGGTGGCCAACCTGCCTTACAACATTGCCACACCGTTGGTCAGTAACTTGCTGGTTGGCCCGTTGCCGCCCGACCGGATGGTCGTGACGATCCAAAAAGAGTTGGCCGATCGGATTACCGCCAGCCCGGGGTCAAAGGACTATGGTGCATTAAGCGTATGGGTTCAGTCGCAGTGCGCCGCCCAGATCGTTCGGGTGATGCCTCCCCAGGTGTTTTGGCCGCGTCCCAAAGTGGAGTCGGCGATTTTGCGAATCGACTTGCAGCCTGAGCGACGCGCGGCGATTGACGATCTGAAGTTCTTTCACGAGACCGTACGAGCATTATTTTTCCATCGTCGTAAGTTTCTCCGCAGTGTCGCCTGCAGCGCGTTCAAAGGGCGATTATCAAAAACCATCGTGGACGTGATCTTGGCGCAAGCGGGTTACACGGGTGATGAACGTGCGGAGCAGTTAACGATCGACCAATTTCTAGAATTGACCCGTAACTTTCGTGCGGCGTTACAGAAGCGTGATCAGCCAAACGGCTAATTTTTCCCCACGCTTCCTCAATCATCGAGTGATGCTAACGCTTGGCTGCTGCGGCAGCGACTTGGATTAATAGCCTACGCATCTGAAATTCGGATTCGAATGATCTTGGAGTAGCGGTGCAATGGAGCAATGGAGCAATGGAGTGGTGGAGTGGTGGAG
>SLFV01000158.1 GCA_007124075.1 Roseimaritima sp. | reverse complement strand
CTTGCGAATGGGAAACATCGATGATCATGCGTATTGCGCCGCATCTGGTCCGCAGCGACGTTGCCATGGACGAGATCCCGTTTGGAAACCCGTTTCTTCCGGCCTCTCGGGCCTGGGTCACGCAAGATCGCAGTGACCGTGGCCATATCGGGAAACCTCATTGCGCCAGCGCGGAAAAAGGGGAACACTTGTTGTCCAGCTTCGCAGCGGATGTGCAGTCGTTAGTAACGCGGATGCGAACGTGGAATGGTCACTCTTGGGACGGATGAAGGTCATGCAGCTTAATCGAAGAACATTTTCCAGTGCCATGTTTGCCGCGCTGTGCGGTGCCGCTGCCTCCGGTGATGCGTTCGCTGGCACAACACAAAAAAAGAAAATTGCTTTTTTAGGAACGACCCTCTTCCGCCACTCACATGCGCAGCATTTTCTTGACCGTTTAGCACTTGGATACCCAATGGGGGGTGTTTGGCATGAACCGCCACTGGAGATAGCCGGGGTCTACATCGACCAGTACAACGAAAATGACATTGGGAAGCAAAGGATCGCGAAATATCGCCTGAAAACCTACCCGACCATCGCCCAAACGCTGACGCTGGGTGGATCAGAACTGGCCGTCGATGGGGTGGTGATCATCGGCGAACATGGTGATTATCCCAAAAACGAGAAGGGACAAAAGCTATACCCGCGTTATTCATGGTTCAAGGAAATCGTTCGCGTCTTTGAAGCCAGTGGGCGAAGCGTACCGGTTTTTAATGACAAACACTTATCGACGTCGTGGCACGAATGCCAGGAGATGGTCGATGACTCCCGACGACTTGGATTCGCCTTCTATGCCGGCTCCTCGCTCCCCACGACGTGGCGCTTGCCGTCAATCGAAATGCCCTACGACGTGCCACTTGCGGAAAGTGTTTGTGTTGCCTACGGTGGCGTGGACAGTTACGACTTTCATGCGTTGGAGACGGCGCAGTGCATGTCGGAGCGGCGTCGTGGTGGCGAAGTTGGCATTGAATCGGTCCATGCGCTTCGTGGTGAAAACTTATGGCGGAAACTTGAATCACGAGAAATCACCAAGCAGCTATTCGTGTCGGCTTTAATGCGCAGTCACCATTTGCCGGTGGACAACGGTTTTCCGACGGCGCCGGTGACCTTCCAATGGGCTCGTACCGCGTTGCCCAATACGACAGGCTACTTCATCCAGCACCGCGATGGTTTTCACACCGCGATCTTTATGACGGGGATCCGAGATTTCAACTATGCCGGGATGCGGGCCGACACGGGAGAAATCATTGGTTGTCAGATGATGCTGCCGATGCCGGGTTCAAGTGCCACGACGGCCGACTTCTTCAGCCCACTGACGCGGCATATCGAAAAGATGATTTTGCTAGGGACCACGGATTATCCGGTCCAGCGCACACTATTGACGTCAGGGATGGTCATCGCTGGCGTGGATTCATTAGCCGCCGGGGAACAACCGATCGCCACCCCGGAAATGAATGTCGTTTACCAGGGGCCGAAAGCGTCGATGTTCTGGCAGACGTAACGCTCCCATGGAAAAAAGAGTTGTTGCGCTCAAAACGGGGCTCGCCCGTCATAACGCCCCAGTGATAGACCTCACCGCCCCCCCCCCCGCTGGCTCCGTTCCGCTTCGACCTGTGACCGGGACGGAAGTCGCTGGCGATACGCCAGCTTTGGTTCCATTTTATCCCCTGGCGGTTTCCGGCGCGCCCTTCCCCCAACTACCTGGCATACATGATCCTGGATCGGCTTCGCAGCGTGCTGCTGCCTGCGTTGGAGCTTCGGCTACTGGAGTCTTTGTTATCCAAAAAGTTTGGGGCAGCGGTCTGGTTGTTACAGCTCCGTTGGTTGGCTGTACTGGGCCAGCTTATGACGATTTTTGTGGCCTATTTTCTGTTGGAGGTCCGCCTACCCCTATCACAATTGTTGTCGTTGATCGGGTTGACCGCCGCGACCAACATCGCCTTTGGCTGGTGGCTTCGTCGCGATGCCGCATGGTCCGATGAGGACCAAACGTCAGGCACCTGGAGTTCCTACCTGATGCTGTTGGATCTGTTTACGCTGACCGGGATGCTGTATCTGACCGGCGGCGTGACGAATCCTTTTTCGCTTTTCTATTTTGTGAACCTGGCGGTCGGGGGTGTGATCTTGCGTCCCGTTTGGGCGTGGTCCCTGACGGCGTTGGCCGTGCTGGGTTACGGAGTTTTAATCCGGTGGCATCGTCCGGTCGAAACGCTGGCGACGGGTGACTTGCAGTTGACCGAATGGGTGCCAACGATCGGATTGTTCGTCGCGTTTGCTACCTGTGCACCGGTTGTGACCTTATTTGTAACGCAAATCGCAGCCGAATTGACGTTGCACCAACAGCGGTTGCGACAGTCGGAAGCAGATCGCGTCCGCAGCCGACAGTTGGAGGGCCTGACGACGTTGGCGGCCGGAGCGGCGCACGAATTGGCGACCCCTTTGGCAACCATTGACATTATTGTTCGCGAATTGGGGCGTCATCTGGCCGCCTGCGCTACACCGCCGACCGTCAATAACGACCTGGGCTTGATCGAATCGGAACTGGAGACTTGTCGGCAGATTCTGATGCGGATGCGAGCCGCTGCGGGCGATCAATCGGGACAAAGTTGGCAGGTAACGACGGTCGAAGATTTAATCGACGTGACGTTGGAGGGCGTGCGCGACCCGCATCGGGTGGAGGTGATCGATGGTCCGGAATCGGTCGAACAGCAACGATTATGGTTACCGCGCGAGGCGGTTGCGCAAGCGATCCGTAATCTCATTCACAATGGGTTGGACGCTGGCGGTGCCGATGGACACGTCCAGCTTGCGACGCATATCGAGGGTACGGATTTGTGGATCAGCATCCGCGATCACGGCAGCGGTATGAGCAACGAACAGATACGGAGGGCCGGGGAACCGTTTTTCACGACCAAGGAGCCAGGGCTGGGCATGGGCCTGGGACTGTTTCTGACACGGAACGTGATTCAGCGTTTGGAAGGCGAAATCGTGCTAGAAAGTAAGGTAGGTCAAGGGACAATGGTTCAAGTCCGTTTGCCACTGGCAAGCGAGTCAACCGACGCATAGCCAGGCGGACGCATCTCATCGGCCACGAAACTCGATGTTGGCAACCCCCAGCTCACGCCCAATGCGTTAAAATCCAAAGACCCCTGCAAGCGGGAATCGCAGAGCGTACGGTCAGGGTGATGGCCAAACCAATCATCAGTTACTCCTTTCAACCCCTGCAACCTGCCCCATGAAAGGCATCCTCCTAGCCGGCGGAACCGGCTCGCGCCTGCACCCGATGACGCTGGCAGTCAGCAAACAATTACTACCAGTCTATGACAAACCCTTGATCTTTTACCCGCTATCCACTCTGATGCTGGCGGGCATCAAAGAAATCCTACTGATTACGACCCCTACGGACCTACCCAGTTTCCAACGTCTGTTAGGCGATGGATCGCAATGGGGCCTGAAGCTGCACTACGCCCCGCAGCCCCGCCCCGAGGGATTACCGCAAGCCTTCTTGATCGGCAGCGACTTCATCGGTTCCGACTCCGTGGCCTTGATTTTGGGCGACAACCTATTTTACGGCCAAGGTTTTCGCGATCTGCTCCGCCGCGCGACCGAGCAAACCGTCGGAGCCACCATTTTTGGTTACGAAGTTCGCGACGTCCGCCGCTACGGCGTCGTCCAATTCGACAACCACGGGCAAGTCCTTTCCATCGAAGAAAAACCGTCCCAGCCCCAATCCTCCCACGCCATCACCGGCCTCTATTTTTTTGACAATCAAGTCATCCGAATCGCGCAGCGCGT
>SLFV01000569.1 GCA_007124075.1 Roseimaritima sp. | reverse complement strand
TCTTGGATTACAACCAGAAATCTTGGAGCGGTGCGGTTTCACTGTGGTTGAAACTGGATCCAGACCAGGACTTGGAACCCGGATATTGTGATCCGGTGCAGATCATCGGCGGGGACACCAAAAAGGGATTCATCTTCTTGGAATTTTCGAAGGATGAAACGCCGCGTCTGTTTCGTTATGCGGTGCGACCGTTAATTGAGATCTGGAACCCGCGGGGAGTCGCCTGGGACGAACTGCCCGCTGATGCGCGTCCCATGGTTGAGGTGGCCGAAGCACCGTTTTCACGCGATGCCTGGACGCATGTTCTTTTTTGTTTTCACAATGTTAACTCCGATGAGGAACCCTCAGGGCAACTGTTTCTAAACGGCCAATTGGCGGGAGAGATTCAAGGTTGGGACTTGACCTTTGGCTGGAAACCGCAGAATGTGCTGCTGGTCTTGGGCGCGTCGTACGTGGGCCTGATGGATGATTTGGCCGTTTTTAATCGCTCGCTTACCCCCGCCGAAGCCATGCAGATTTATCGGTTGAAACAGGGGATTGCCCAGTTGCGTTAAACCATTGACACTATCACGTTTTTCTTTTACCGACTGCTGCAAAATGGATCTGTCATGGCCGCTGCTAGTTTCACCGTGAATCAACGCACCTACCGCCCCCCCAACACTCCGATTTGTGTGATTTGCTTGGACGGTTCGTCAGATGAATACTTCAATGCGGCTTTTTCCAGGAATCTGATGCCCCATCTGGCTGGCATCACCACGGGCAGGGGATTCCGAGGATTGGCTCGGGCTGCAATGCCGACGTTCACCAACGTCAATAATTCCAGCATTGTGACCGGGGTGCCACCGGCGGTGCATGGGATTGGTGGCAACTTCTTTCTGGACACACAAACCGGGGAGGAAGTCATGATGAACTCCTCCCGATACCTGCGCGTGGAGACGATTTTCCCTGCAG
Source organism: Roseimaritima sp. (assembly GCA_007124075.1). Classification (GTDB taxonomy): domain Bacteria; phylum Planctomycetota; class Planctomycetia; order Pirellulales; family Pirellulaceae; genus Roseimaritima. The sequence continues at coordinate 12,758 of SLFV01000569.1, read as the reverse complement.
CACAGCGAGCAGGCCGAAAGGTGGGAGTTGTAACGGCCAAGGAAAAGTTGCGAGACATCTTTGCCAGCGGTCTGATCGAACACGGCGGGATCGCGTTTTCCGCAGAAAAAGCCAACTTGGCCACCAAGGCGACGCATGGGATTGCGGATGTAGAACGACTGGTTGGACCGACGCCGGCAATTTACAGCGGCGATGCCAGCGTCTACGTGCTGCAGGCGGGCGTAGCGATGCTGTCAGGCGGTTTGGCTGATTTCCTGTACCTTAGCACAACCGATTATATGCAGCATAAGTTCGCTCCCGAACACCCAGAGGTGTTGGAATTCTATGCCGCGTTGGACAAGCAGATTGGCGAATTGTTGGCATTGGGAGCGACGATTGGAATTACCGCCGATCACGGGATGAATGCGAAACAACAGACCAACGGTACTCCCAACGTGATTTACTTGGAAAGTGAATTGGTGGCACAGTTCGGTGGCGGCTTTCGTGTCATCCTGCCGATCACCGACCCCTACGTTGCGCACCACGGCGCACTAGGGTCGTTTGCACAGGTCCACCTGCCGGACAACCTAGATGTGGCAACGGTTCGTGATTGGCTGCTGAAACAACCCGGTATCACGGAGTGTCATGACCGACAGACCGCAGCGGCGCTGATGGAATTGCCGTTGGATCGCATGGGGGAACTGGTGGTCGCCAGCGGTCGCGATGTCGTGCTGGGCCGCACGCCCCAGTACCACGACCTGACTGCCCTGGCTGGTCCCTTGCGTAGCCATGGTGGCCGTTACGAGGAGATGGTTCCACTGTTCTTTACCCATCCCGTATGCCCCGAATATCAGCACCTAGTCAATGGCGACGTTCGCAACTTTGATATCTTTGAAATTACGTGCAACGGCCTGCAGTGCTAACCGTCGGTGGACGATGGTCTGGGACTCTGCGAATTCCACCACGGACTAACCCTAAGCTTTGGCTGACCCCGACCACCACAGGCATCGCTTGGCAATAGGTCTCACGGAAGTCCGCCCGAAAAGTCGGTTCTGGTTGAAGCGGGATGTCAGTACATAAACGCCTCGGCATCTTCCGCTGGTGCGGGCTGAAAACCATGCGGTTCCATACTGCTGCTGGCGCGTCCTTGGCTTAAACTGCGGACCGCACTGGAATAACCGAACAATTCTTTCAGCGGGGCGAAAGCCACAATCGTTGTCAGTTCGCCACGGATGTCGGATTGCGAAATGATCGCCCGACGTTGCTGCAGGTCGCCGACAATATCCCCCATATAGTTTTCCGGAGTGTTGATTTCCATCCGCATGACCGGTTCCAATAGGGTCGGTTGCCCCGCCTGCATGGCCTTTTCGAAGGCATCGCTGGCAGCGATGCGGAATGCGACCGGATCACTGCCCTCCTCGTGGGCCTCGCCGCCGGTAACTTCGATCCGCACCCCGGACAAGGGAAAACCCGCCAGCACGCCTCCCCCTTGCGCCCGTTGCCGCAGCTCCTCAATCGCCGCTGCTCGCATTTCGGCATTCAAACTGGTGTCCAGAGGAACCTCATCAAAGACTTGCACCGGAGCCGAGGCATCCTTCAGCGGGCGGATCTTTATGTCCAGTCGAGCGAACATTTGCTGGGCCCCCATCTGACGATTGCATTGGCCGACCACGGAGGCAGGTTTGGCGATCGTTTCGCGATAGCTGACACGGGGCTTGTAACATTTAACCTTCATGCCAAAGTCACGCGTCAGTCGATGCTGGATGACCTCCAGGTGCAATTCCCCCATTCCACTGATAAGCGTTTGCCCCGTCTCCTCATTTTCGACAGCACGAAACGTCGGGTCTTGGCGTTTAAGCATTTCAAGGACCTCGGTCAGTTTTTTCCGATCAGCGGTGCTTTCCGGTTCGATCGCCATCGACAACACGGCTTCAGCAAACGTGATCGAGGGCAATTCGATAAGTTGCCGAGTATCGCAAAGCGTGTCGCCGGTGATCGCGAACCGCGGCCCGATCACGCAGCAGATATCGCCTGCGTGTACGTGCTCCGTCTGGCCGTCGCGTTCCTTCTTGCTGGCGTGAATCTGCCAAATCTGAGCGATATTCTCTTTCTTGTCGCGGTTAGGGCAGTGTACGCGAGAGTTCTGGCTGAGCGTCCCGCTGTAGACTCGAATCCAATAATTATCGCCCGTTTTGGCGGGTAGGATTTTGAAGACTAAACCGCAGAACGGTTGGTCCACGTCCGGGTGCCGAAGCGCGTGGGCGGGGGCAACATTGGTTTTTCCCGGCACGACTCCTTGCACGGGGGGGCGGTCCGCGGGTGAGGGTAGAAAATCTGTCACGGCGTCCAGCAGGGGTTGGATTCCAATCCCATGCAGCGCGGATCCGCAAACCAGCGGCTGGATTTGTCGATCCAGACAGCCTTTCCGCAAGGTAGCGACGATCAATTCCCGAGGCAGGGGTTGCTCCTCCATTGCCATGGTCATCGCTTCGTCGCTCAGTTCGTAAATCGCCTCCAACATTTGTTCGCGATAAACAAGCGCATCATCCCGCAGATCCTCAGGTACCTCGCCAATGGTTACCTGCTTGCCTTCAGTCTGCGGATTGAATTCCATATATTTCATCTCGATCAGGTCAACCACACCGCGGAAGGGATCACTAGTGTGCGACGGTCCCATCCCCACAGGCATTTGAATTGGGACAGGCTTCGCGGCCAGACGCGAACCAATCTGATCGACGACCGCTTCAAAGTTTGCACCTTCGCGGTCAAGTTTGTTGATGAACACAATCCGCGGAACCTCATAGCGATCGGCCTGTCGCCAGACCGTCTCGCTTTGCGCCTCCACCCCCTCACGAGCCGAAAAGACGATCACCGCTCCGTCTAGGACCCGCAAGCAACGCTCGACTTCGGCAGTAAAGTCCACGTGACCTGGGGTATCCAGCAGGTTGATGTGCTGTTGCTTCCACGGAAATTTCACGCAAGCGGAAAATATGGTAATCCCACGTTCTTGTTCTTCAGGGTCGTCATCGGTGTCGGTCGTGCCATGGTCCACACGTCCCACTCGGTGTTTGGCACCGCTGAGGTACAGCATACGTTCGGTGACGGTGGTTTTGCCGGCGTCGATGTGAGCAATGATGCCGATATTGCGAATCTGATTGATAGCGGAGGACATGAGATGCGAACCCTGTGAAGATAAAGCGGTTGCAGCAGCGAAACTGCCGACATGCTGAACAGCAAACCCAGGGGCTCGCGTTTCGCTGAAAACACGGACGCCTGTATTTGCAAGGCGATCAAAATGTTAAGTTGCGTTACCGAAATCAGCAACGGTGACTGCCAAATTGATACTTTTGCCGACACTGACACGCCGGCAAGCGGACGTTAGAATCAGTCGCGACAGACTCATGATTCACCGCTCCATTCCCTCGGATGAATAGCAACTACCTATGGCAGGTTTAGCGCATCATGTCTTTTTTACGCTGCGTGACAGCAGCAAGTCCGCAATCGACACCCAGATTGCCGCGTGCAAAAAGTACTTGCAAAACCACGAGGGCTGCACTTTGTTTGCAGTCGGTGCAAGGACCGGCGACCTGCAACGCGAAGTCAACGACCAGGAATTCCATGTTTCGCTGCACGTTCACTTCGAATCGCGACAGGCCCATGACGCTTACCAGGTCGCTGAACGGCACTTGCAGTTTATCGCGGAAAACAAGGACCACTGGGCGGCAGTGCGGGTCTTTGACAGCGATCTTGCGGATGCGTAGGCCCTCTCCCGCGCCGCTATGCAAGACAGCCAGCAGGCCGTGGTCTCATCGTCCGTGGTGCATGCTTCGCGTCGTGAAGGTGACAACCAGGGCGTGCGGGGATTAGGCGGAGGACAGGCCCCGTCGATTCCCCGCCGACGCTTGCCCTATTTCCGCACGGGGCCTGATTCTTGGTGGGGTGGGAAAATACGATGCCAGATTTGTGCTCGAAAAAAATCAAAGAGGGTCCATTGCACGAACAGTAACACGACAGGCAGCACAAAGACAAGAAATTGTTCCATCTCGCTGCTGCGTAACCAGCGGGGCGCATTGGTCCCGGTCGTTTCTAAAAACGCGAAGACGATTCCGGCATTGACAAACAGTAAGGCACTGGCGATCACCGCGATCGATAGCAACGGCAGGCAACCACCAAAGCAACCTTGAGGCGGGGAATCTTCATCCATCGGGGCTTGGTCTTTTCTCTGGTAATTCGAGCGGCGAATACAAGTTGAACTCTTCTGGTTTGTGCGCCGCAGGGAGATCGGGCCAGGCGCAGGGCACTACCGTCAAAGTGAACACCTCAGCCCGCCATTGGCAATAACTGGCTGAGCAGGAGCGTGAACAGCAGGCCGGAGATCGCCAGCACCGACAGCAGTACCGTCCAGCTTCGCAGCGCTTCACCCTCAGTCAAACCACCCATTTTCGCGAAGACCCAGAACCCGCTGTCATTCATCCAGCTTCCCAGTAGCGAACCCGATCCGATGGCGGTCCCCAAATAAACCGGATGAAATGCCAAGGTCTGGCCAGAGATGATACCGGCAATCATGCCGGAGGCGACAATCATGGCGACCGTGCTGCTGCCTTGTGCGACTTTCAGGATCGCGGAAACCGTGAAGGCTAGGAAGATCAACCCAACGCCGCCGCTGCGGGAATCCGCAAACATCTGTTCGACCGTGTCCCCCACGTCAGCGGCTTTCAGCATCGCGCCAAACGCACCGCCAGCGGAGGTGATCAGGATGATCATGCCGCCGCTCATTAATGCGGTTTCAATTTGCCCGCTTAACTCGTTCAGCGAGTAACCGCGAACGTGCTTCAGTGTTGCGATCGCCACCAGCCCTGCCAGCAGAAGAGCGAAGTTGGGATCGCTCCAAAGGCCAAGTCGTTCGGCCCATTGTCGTCTGGGCGTGTCCCACTGGTGGGGCTGGATTTGTTGGGGAAAGGCATCCTCCAACAACGCCCGATTCAGCCTGCGTCGCAGCACCGGCTTCAGCCGCTCAGGATCAGCCTCCAGTCCGCTGCGGGCGGCTGCTGACAGGGGGACTGCCGAAAAGGCGGTTTGGTCATAAAACTGACGCGAGTTCAACCCACGATTGATTGTTTCAATAAGCTGTTGGACCTGAGGTTCGGACAGGGTCCCTTGGTCCGTCATGAGTTGGCGATCCTCAGCTTGGAAAACGTCCAAGTTGACCCACTGCTTTCCGGCAGAAGGCTGCTCGCTTGCGACCGCTTGTCGCAATTGACTCCGAAACGCCTCCGGGTCGACCAGGTCAGCGGTTGTCAGCAGGGCTTTGTCTTCGTTGTCAGCCAGAGTGGTCGTCAGCGTCCCCGCGCCAATCAGGACCACCGGCACAACAATGGGCAGGAGGGCCAGCCACAACGGAGGTAGCTGGTTTTCATCAAGCGGAGTGCTTTGCGTGTCATCGGGGCCCAGCGGTCGCATCGGCAGTGGCATCCAGCGATCCATAAAAACCGCCACCACTAACCCAATGATCGCGGACGGGATTGCGATCAGGATCCCGGTCCACATCATGGTGCCAATGTCCACGCCAAGGTTTTCGCCAACCAGTAACGGGCCGGGGGTCGGCGGCACCAAAGTGTGAGTGACCACGCCTCCGGTGGCGATTGCCAAGAGATACCGCAAATAATTTTGGCCGGTGCGCTGATGGAGGGATCGAGCCAGTGGGACCAGCAGGTAAAATACAGTGTCAAAAAAAACAGGCACCGCCAACACGAATCCGCTGCCCATTAAACCGATCGACGCTTTGGGAATTCCAGTGATGGCGACCGCTGTCCGGACGACGCGATCAGCCGCCCCGCTATCGAGCATGCATTTTCCGATAATCGCGGCCATGGCAATGACGATTCCAATCCTGCCAGCCGCGTCGCCGAAGGCGCTGACGACCGCTTGCATCCGTGCTCCCGCCTGAGACATTTGAAACCCGTCGGGCCCAACGACCAGCAGACTGACCAGGACCGCAGAAAGGGTCAAGGCTAGGAAGGCGTTCATCCGCATGCCGATGATCAGGCCTAGGACCGCTGTAATTCCCAGCCCCAACACAAAAATTGGATAATAGGATGCACCGGCAGGCCCTCCGGTTGCCAGGAGGGGGGAACTGAACGTAGAAACCAACTGGATTGCCAACCACGTTTGCATATCGTTATTTCCATGGAAATTCTTTGACTAGGGCAAGCGGCAGATAAGAATATAGCGAACCTTTCCCAGAGAATCCCGTCGCGCGATGCCGGGAGAGACAAGCCAAGGGAACCGCTAGGAACCGCCAGTTGCTTCGCTTCATTTCAACGTCTCGCGGCCCAGGCCGACCAGTTCCAGTAGCCGCAACGCGTTGGTGGTCGGCGTGACTCCCGGGCGCATTCGATAGTCGAACGTCATCGTATCCTGTCCTTGGGGGTCCTGTTGAATCTGTTCGCGAAAATGGACGGGGATTGCGACTTCCCGCAACAACGGATCATCCGCCAAGTCCAGATCGTGGGTGCTGATCGCGCCAATCGCCCCAGCCTGCAAAAGATGCTCCAGCACCTGTGCTACCGCGATTTGACGTTCGCGATTGTTGGTTCCCTGCAAAATCTCATCCAGCAGATACAGGACTCGCCGGCCCGCAGTGCCGCGCAGCGCGCGGGCGCGTTGCACGACGACCCGAAGTCGCTTCAACTCCGCCATGTAAAACGAAACTCCCTCGCGAACACTGTCACGCACGCGGATACTAGTCGCCAGTTGGACCGGGGGTAGCGAGAATTGTTGTGCACATACGGGCGCACCCGCAGCGGCCAGCATGCTGTTCAATCCAACCGCACGCAGGAGTGTGCTTTTACCCGACATGTTGGAACCGGTCACCAGAAGGACGGTTCCCGTTGGTCCAATAGTCACGTCGTTACAAACACGTTGATCATTGGTCAGCAGCGGATGCCCCAACTGGACGGCGGATAAGGCTGCCTGTGGATCCGCAGGCAGCCAAGAGGGAAAGGACCAATCCGGATTTTCGTCCCGCAAGGCCGCCAATGACATTAACGCTTCCAAGGCTCCCAGGGATGTAAACCAACCGCCTGCTTGGTTGCCGTGACGACGCTGCCATTTCTCCAGAACCGCTAAAACATGCACGTCCCACAACGCGATCGCTTGCAAAACCACATAAATCAGAAACAGCAACCCCGCGTGCCGCAGCGACGCCATCTTGCTGGCACTACTTAACTGCCGTAGCGCAGCAACCGCATTGGAATCGGGAGCCTCCAGCAGTTGTTTTCGGATTTCCCGCAGCCATAGGGGACTATCCGAATCCGCAGGCAGCAGCTCCGCAGCAGCGAACAATTGCGAATATCCTTCCACATCCCCGCGCCCACTGAGCGCGACCCCAAAGATGTCGTGGATTGGTCCCAGGTGCAGCACGGTTAACATAACATTCACCAGAATGACCGCGCCAGCCGATAACCATCCGACCGCTGCCCCTCCCAGGGCCAACCCCACAAAAAAGGTTGCTAGAATCACGACCGGCGACAGCCGCGCCCACCACAACAACCAGCGACGCGAATCGAGATACTGCGAGCCCTCTGCCCACTGCAGAAAACGGTCAGGTTCGGCCGCCCCCTCCGCGACTTGTCTGGCCAATAGGTAAAACCGTCCCCGTTCATCCCGCCGGCCTGCCAACACATCCAACGCAGCCGCTCGCGCTCCCGCAGCTTCCACATCGGCCGGAGCTCCTAACCATGTCGCCAGGGTTCGCCTTCCCGGACCGGTGAATGCCATGGATACCAGTTGAAACAGCGAACCTTGCCCGAAAAGATCCAGGTCATCGGCGACGTCGGCACAAACTTCGTTCTCCCGTAACCATTCCTCGCTCGGCTCCCAGCGAGACAACCGCTCCCATTGGCGTTGCACGCGGTTGCGCAGCCGCCGAAAAACCGAACGTTCCAGCCGCAGACGACGGGCTTGGTCACGGATTGCTTCGTGCCACGTGATCACCACCAGAAATGCGACGACGCCTGCCCAGCCCAGCCACTGCAGCGGAGCAATTGTTTGCCGAACGTAACCCAAAAACAAACAGGACGCAGCGAGAAAGAACAAGGCAAATCGCAGCGTGTTGGCGCGACGGTCCATCCCCCGGATCCGCTCTCGTTCGGCATCCAGTTCGCGCAATCGTGATTCATACCAAGACGCCGCAGTGCCATCGGATTGACCGGTGTTTCCTGCTACCTTCTGCTGCTCCACCTACGCTGCCTCAATCTTCATTTCGGGGACACGTCGACGTGATGTGGTGCCCCCACCGATTACTTTCAAGGCCACGCGATCCTCCAGATTGGGGCGAAAAATGGTCAGCAGTAATAATGGCAGAAACCACGCAATGTACAGACCACCGCCATATCCATGCCAAAACTGAGCCGCAACCATGAGGGCGGCAGAACAACTGATCAGCGTGCCCAAATTCTTCTGTGCAGGCCAGATGGCAAAAACCCATGCTAATAGGACAAATGCTACTAGGACCGGTAAACGCCAGACAGGCAACAGGCCCAGACCCCACACCCCTTCCAGTTGCTCGCTCCGGGGCAACCATAACCCGTACATCTGACGAAGACGGTCACCAAATTGCTCCAGCCCGCCAAACAGCAGTAGAGCCGTCATCATCATCATCGTGATCGCTACCCCTAACGAAAATCGCCGCAAACCTCGCTGCCAGTAAAAACTGGTCCAAAGTGGCAGTAGGAACAGTGGATAATAGACCAAACTGCCCGCCAAACCCAAAAATAAGCCGGCGAATATTGGGCGGCGATACATCAGCACCGCCCATACCAGTAACGCCGCTGGCAAAACATGGTCGACTCGCCCTGTCATCTGCGCGGTGTACGGCACCATTAGGTACAGCACCGAGCAAGCCGCTCCGGCCCGTAAGTTGCCAAAATGCTGAAACCCAATCAGCACGATCCCAACTAAAACGGCGATATGGGCCGTGATTACGATAATCCTGGCGACGACGACACGCCACGTCGCGGGGGGGGGGGCGGAATCGCTGGCGCTGACCAAGTTGGACTGGGCGGCGTGCCGATCAATATCCGGTCGTGTCGGTAACGTTGGCAGTGCGTGCATCAGCGGATAGCCTGCCCGCGAAAGCGATGGACCATGTTCCCGCTGCTGCCGCGCGGTGCTGGTTAACACGTTGGCCATCAAAAAAACTAGCATCGAGGTGCCGATAAAGAACAGGCCTCCCACCGTCAGGTTAGGGGCCAGCAACGGTCGTCGGACCATTGCACAGTCCAGCAGTAATCTTAGTAAAATCAAAGCTTGGATCGTCAACAGCCACAAAAAACCACGAAACTGTAAACGTTCGCTGCGGCGTTGGCTTTGCTCCCGTTTCTCGGCCTGAAGCGAGCGAACCGCCAGGTCAGCATCCGACGGCAATGGTCGACTGGCTTCCCCCTGGCTGGCAGCCGATTCCGTCCGTGGCGCATCCACTGACGCGGGGGGGGAGGCCTGATCAGACGAATTGACGAAACCAAACGCCGCGTCCCATTCCGCCAACTGCATCGATTGGCGACGGCCGTCGTAAACCATCAGCAGGCCCGGGGAAAGCATGATCAGCAAGAGAAGATCAAAATTGCGAATGCTCCAAAAACGATGGAATACAAAAAACAACCCTATCGTCAGGAAAGACGATAGATACACCCAGGTAATGGGATCGGGTCGTTTATAGTGAAGCAGGAACTCGCTCATTGCTTTCTCGTACCGTCGGTCCTTCAGTGCGTGGCTTACGAATGCAGAGGAGTCCAGCCGCTGCACCAACGCACGATCAGACCAGGACAAGGCACCAGCATAAGCAAACGCGCGCCTTTATGGAAGCGTAAACGCCATTGGCCCACGCGCAGCCAACAAGGGGCTCCGGTCAATCGGACTCCGCCATATCACGAGCATGGTAGCTGCTGCGGACAAAGGGGCCGCTGGCGACTTTTTTGAATCCCATCTGCCGGGCGATCTCCGCCAGCTCCTCAAACTCCTGTGGCGGCACATACCGGACAACCGGCAGGTATTTCTCGCCCGGTTGCAGGTACTGGCCCAACGTCAAGAAATCAACATCGTGATCGCGGAGGTCGGCCAACGCATCCAACAATTCACCCCGTTCTTCCCCCAGCCCCAGCATCAACCCGCTTTTGGTCCGCGTCGTGGGCTGCCACTGCCGCACCTGACGCAGCATCTGCAACGTCCAAGCATAATCGCTCTTGGGACCGCGCACGCGCCGATAGAGTCGCGGGACGGTTTCCATGTTGTGGTTAAAGACCTCCGGTTTGGCCTCGACGACTCGACGCAGTGCCTGCTTGCACTGCACAAAATCGGGAGTCAACACCTCGACCATCGCTCCCGTCCTTTCACGCACCGCCAGAACGCATCGATAGAAGTGGTCCGCGCCGCCGTCGGGCAAATCATCACGTGTCACGCTGGTGATGACGACATGCTTCAACCCCAGGCGTGCCGCCGCCTCGGCAACCCGTTGCGGTTCGTCAGGTTCGGGGGGCTGGGGAGGGCGTCCACGTTGAACGGCACAGAAGCCGCACGGCCGGGTGCAGACGTTTCCCAAAATCATGAAGGTCGCGGTCTGCTGGCTGTAACACTCCATGCGGTTGGGACATTTCGCGTTCTCGCAAACGGTCTCCAGCCGCAATTCGTCTAAAAGCTGGGAGGTCAAATGGTTTGCGTTACGTTTGGGGACGGGACGACGCAACCAGCTTGGCAAACGGCCCGAACCCGAGGTAACGGCACCATCAGGAAATTGCGGGTCAGCAACGACGGGCAAACGGAACGCCATGAGCAACTCTTTCAGCGAAAACAAGAATCTTGAAAGGAATAACGAAGGCGGTTCGGGTTCGTCATGGCCCCCCAACCGCCACCAACCGCAGGCAGGCGGTCAACCGGTACGGTAACCCGTCTGCAGCCCATCGTCACTGTAGATGGTTCGGCCACCGTCGACAACCAATGCGGTACCGGTGATAAAATCGTTTTCAACCATCATCTGCACCGCGTGGGCGATATGTTCGGCCGTTCCGACTCGCTTGACCAGGGTGCTGGCGGCAACGGCCCGCCGTTTTTCTTCCGGCAGGTCGTCCGCTAGCAACACCGGCCCCGGATGAATGCAGTTGACGAACACCGAGCGATTACGCTGTGCAAATTCGACCGCTAACGATCGTGTCATCGCTTCGATCGCCCCTTTGCTGGGAAAATAAGCGGCGTGATCCAAGTAGGGACGGACCAGTGCCCAGTCCCCGATATTGATGATGCACCCTCCGGTCGGTTGCGAAACCATCTGCAGGCCTGCGGCACGAGCGGCGACAAACGATCCCAGAGTGTTGACTTCCAAGTAGCGGCGGACGTCATCCGCAGTGACGTCTTCAAGCGATTTTGGGCTCCAGATTGCAGCGCTGTTGACCAGTATGTCCAACCGGCCAAACCGCTCCGTAACTTGCTGGACAAAGCCTTCTACCGCTGCGGATTGATCGATCGGCCCCTGAACCATCATGCACTGTGTATCGGCCCGCCGCAAAGAATCGGCGGTCTGCTGCGCGGCCGCAAGGCTGGCGTTGGCATGCAGGGCAATGTGGCATCCTAACGTGGCCAGATGGCAGGCGATCGCGTTGCCCACTCGCGGCGCGCCGCTACCGGTTACCAGGGCAACCGGATGCTCGGTTTGAAAACGATTTTGCACTGAAAACATGCCTGATTCCTTGACGCTCAATTACAGGTATTTCGCCAGTGGACCACCGGCGGCCGCTCGTGCGTCGACGCGACGCATCGTATCCGCATCCTCCAGCACAGGCGGCGCGTGATGTGGTTTTCCGCGGGCGTCCACGATCAACGCACCCCGGCAGCCCCAGTGCTTGTCCTGCGTTTCGGCTCCGATTCCAAAAACGTCCGCTGCCGGATTGCTGCGAGTGAAGGTGACCCACAGCCAGTTGTTCAGGGATTGTGCGGCAAACCGGGCGTCATCACAAATCGTGATCCAGGGAAAGGCATTCAGCGGGTGAGGCGGTTGGCAATGATTCGCGAACCCTTCGATTTGCCGACGTCGTTCGGCTTCGTCAGAGAACGCGGGTCCGCTGACCGCCAGCACGCCGGGCTGGACCACTTTGACATCGCCAAACCCCTGCGGCAATGAAGCGTCACTGGGCAATTCGCTAACCAGCTTTCGCACCGGAGGACCTGCGGCGGCTAACACCAGTTTGGACCCGCGATTAAATCCGCTGCCGGTGTAATCCAGCGTGTCAATCGTGGTTCGCGTCTGAAAGTGACAATCCCGCCGCCAATCCACTCGCTGCAACAACGCCTGGAAGAAAGCTCCGATGTCGTGGATGTCCAGGTCGGGAACGTCTGCGTCGTTGACAATAATTAGATACTTCGCCAACGACAGTTGCCCGTTACCCAGGATCGCGTTAGCCTGCGTCAACAGTTCTTGGGGTTCCTGCGCGCGTAGATAGGGCATGTAGCGTTCGCTGCCGATCGCCAGCAGCAATGGGTGGACCCCGGCGGCGTCAACCGCATGGACACCTTTGACCCCCGGAATCACGGTTGGAATAATCGGACCGGTCAATTCATGAATCAATTGTCCAAAGGTGGTATCCTCCTGCGGCGGACGTCCCACCACGGTGAAGGGCCAGATCGCGTCGCGACGATGCCACACCCGTTTGACCTGCACGAATGGGAAGGGATGCTGCAAGCTGTAATACCCCAGGTGATCGCCGAACGGACCTTCAGGTTTGGTCTCCGTC
>SLFV01000081.1 GCA_007124075.1 Roseimaritima sp. | reverse complement strand
TCTACAATACCACCTATATTGGTACCGCAGTGACATACAAAGACACCGATTCTTACACCCTCCGTGGATACATCCTTCTGCCTTACTGTCCCGGGAGAGGCAAAACCTTCACCCTCATGTTTTTTTGCAATGGCTGCAGCAAAGCCCGCAGCAGCACTCTTCCGACGACGAATTGAAATCGGCTTCGCGGTACGCGAAATCGCTCCGCGCGCGCTCGTTCCTCGGCGGTCAGCATGCTAAGAAGCTGCGACCGCGGCTCGACTTCCGGCGAATCGGCCGAAACGACATGCCAGACGCTAACCGACGTTTGTTCTTGACATTCCATCCCGGCCCGCACAATTCACAACCCAATGCGTTACGGTCGTTGACTCAGTGACAGTCGCCTTTCCATCTGCCAAACCCGCGTCCGATAGCACTACAGTTAGCGAAGAAAGTAGGCGACGTTGTCTTGCCCAATCGCGCTGAATCGACGGCCGGACCTGCGGGATAACGCATCTTTGCCTCCCTGACGCTTCGGGCCGCCGCATCAACGGTCAGCTTGCCAGGCGCCATGGTCTGCGTTCCTTCAGACGATCGGAAGCTGAAAATGAACCCACTCCGGTGGTATCACGACTACCGCTCACCTTAAAGGTCAGCATTTGCCTCGAGGGTCGCTTCCGCCTCTTCGGCTGCGGGAGCGTCTTCGGCGGCAGGAGCGTCTTCGGCGGCAGGAGCATCTTCGGCTGCAGGAGCATCTTCGGCTGCAGGAGCATCTTCGGACGCAGGAGCATCTTCGGACGCAGGAGCATCGGCTTTCTTTTCTGCAGGCTCCTGTTCGCCTAACTTGGTCTTCAAATCCTCCAGGTAGATTTGCAATCGTTCTTGAAGTCGACCCTCGGTGGAGTCAACCGCTTCCTGTTGCGACTCGATCGCACCCGGCAAATCACCGACGCTTTCCTGCAGATGGGCTACCGTATCGAGCAAAAACGGCATTTGCTCTGCATCAATATCTTGCATCACACCTTTGGCTGCCATGATTGCGGAATTCCGCAAATCGGCAGGTAATTCGGAAAACTCAGCAGCCTGGCGAATGTACCAAGTCGCCATTAGCACTTGTTGCTGATCATCTGCACTGAGCATCTGGTTTGCCGCAGTCGCAAACTCATCCAGTTTTTCGGGCAGGCTGACCAAAATTCGCATTTTGGCATCTGTCAACTGTGCCTTGATTTGCGAGCCCAACTCCTCGGTTTCCAAAGCTTCCAGTGCTGCCAAGCCTTCTTCGACCTGCCCGCGTCGGACCATCATCATGATCTCATCGATCTGCTCCTCCAGTTGAAACTCCCGCAGGTACCGTTCGCGATCCCACTGGTCACTGAGTACTTCCTGCAGCGGTTCGTCCAGAGCCATTGGATGACCAATCCACTCAATTTCTCCCGTTTTTCCGACTAAAAACGCTGTCGGAATACCTGATTGATTGGCACCCTCCATGTAAGCACGATTCACGGAGCCATCAGGATCGACCGTCAGACTGTAGGCGTTGGTAAGTTCCGCAAAGGTGCGTTCGGGGTCATCTTCGGAAGGTGATGGACGCTTCAAAAATTCCTGCACCGTTTCCAGCGGCTCATCGCTGACACTAATCAACCGTACTCCCTGATCCTTGTACTTCTCCTGTAGTTCTGCCAGATGCGGCATGGAAGCGATACAGGGACCACACCAAGTCGCCCAGAATTCAACGATGTAGACATTGCCTGATTCGAAATTCGTAACTGGCTCGAATCCTTCGCTAACCCAATGTTCAATTTCCAGCGGTGGAGCCGGGCTGCCGATTGAAATTTTTTGGACCGGAGCTTCCTCAACAGCCGCACTTTCGTCGGGCAAACGCATCTGAAAGCCATCGGCGGCCCCCGGTTCGTCCACTTTAGCATCGCCCGCTGCGGGTGCCTCGATTTGGATATCCCCTTCGTCCAGCGAGGGAACGTCGATGGCATCGGTGCGGTCCGAATCGGTTTTTGAATCACAGCCTGCAAAGAGCAGCGTAGCCGCTGACAGCAACACCATGCTGGTGAAAGGGCTGCGGAAAAGATTGAAAATCGACGACATGGAAGGGCTCGCAATTGAGGATCGGAAGGAAACACGGCGGAGGGAAACGACTTCAAACAGCATTTGCTGACACGGCAGGCTCGCTGGGGACCCTTGCCTAGGAAGCTCGAACTTTATTTCTAGCTTCGCGCAGACCCCGACTAAGGATGTCGCGCAGCATCGGAGAATAGTCCTCGAACTTATTCTGGTCGGGGGCACCGGAAGCAAACTGATAAATCGCGTCCCGCGGTTTCACGCCCAACGCGATCAGCGTGCTGCTAACAGTCCCGTGTTCTTGCCCCCGCATCACCATGCTGGGACGACCGGGCAAAGTCGGTGCCCGCGCGAAGACGCGACTGGCGACGGCCAAAAACTTCACCGGCGAATCGAGCATTTGCAACGTAAGCAAACGTTTTGCCATCTGGACTCGTTCGTCCAGCGGGTCGTTGACGTTGCGGGCCCCAATGATGTTCAAACCCTGCACCAGCTCCACCACATCGGTCTGGTCATCAACATGCAAAACCCAGCCGTCACGGGCATCGGCGATGCAAATATTGAATCCCTCGTAACGGTTGTTTTCCAGCTCTGACAGCGCCTTGTCGAGCGCTTTTTTTGCGGTGGTGCAGCGGAGCAAATCCATTGCTAGCAAGCCCCGAGATCGCTGGCCAAACAGTGGCATTGGTGTGGTGCGATTGCATAACCCGACAAACAGCCCATTCTGGTTGACACCCAACCATGTGCCCCCCCCGCGTTGGTCAATCCCGCATAAAACCCTCGGCTTTCCCGATTGGATCGAGGGAGATAAACTGGGGCGATTGTAGTATTCCTCCCGATTGGCGGCTACCAAAATCGGACTTTCCGGAACCAGCCGGTACTGCACAGCGAGCAAGCACATCGCTTTTACTTTCTTTTCAAAGAGCGGTATTCGTCTTGTCAAATCGTTTAGCGAACCCCGCGAGCACCAACCTAGGAGGCAGGAGCCTGGACGACGGCATGGGCACCGGGGCCAACCAAGTCAATAATCTATCGGCTTCGCCGCCCATGCGTTACCCCCGCGTGGGGGGCTTATCCTGTTAATTTCAGCAAATTTCTAGCTTAAAGCTCGGTTTGGTCGTCTGCGGTCGCCCTACCCGACATGAAAGTTGATTCACGTGCCACCAAACCGCAGGCCGATAGGATCTGATAAGGAACAGCTTGAGAATGACGTGGGATCTGGGGTCAATTTTCTTTGCTGCGCAGGTCGACCGCGATTCCTCTCTCGGTGCGAACTCCTTGGCAATACGAAGCCCCTGTCCCAATCAAGAAAGGTTTGCCCCCTGTGAACGAAACGCAACACGCACGACAGGTTTTGCAGGTTAATGTGGACGTCTACGTCACGCTGGCGCGGAGACGAATGAAACTGGACGCCATCTTGGACCTGGCCCCCGGATCGATTTTGATGTTTGACAAAACCTGCGATGATCCGTTGGAGCTGGAAATCAGCGTGGGCCGTCTGCTGTCACTGGAGCTGATCAGCCATAACCCCGGCGCCACGTCGCTGCACCTAACCCAGGGCCTGCATAGCTATTTCCGGGTCGGCGATGTGCGCCGGACGCAGGTGCTGGGGTTGGCCGGTTACGACTATATCGATAAGGTCGCCGCGGACTCGGACGCGGTGCACACCCAGTCCGGCCCAATCAACTTCGATGGACCGGTCAACGGCATCTATCTGGACGCGGGCGAGGAACTGATCATCGATGATCCAGTCTTTGGTCGCAGTATCGTCATTGCCCGTACCGGCAGCCGCTC
>SLFV01000355.1 GCA_007124075.1 Roseimaritima sp. | reverse complement strand
TCGCTGTGCAGATTCGATCTTGAACGCGAAAGGAATGACCTGACCACCGCGGCCGCTGATCTGTTGCGTCAATGGCTCGATGCGAAAAACAGGATCAAAGACTTGCCGCACTGAAATCGTGGAACGCTCGGTTTCGCCCTCGCGATTATTGGATTGAGCAAGCGAAGGATTCGATAGCAAAATCGCCGATCCAGCAGCGACAGACCAGAGGGATAAACGTTCCATTTGCATGACACCTCTTGACAAGTAGTGGATTGCACCCGGCGGGGCAGCCTGGATTACTTAACGATCGATCCTTCCACCTCTGCTACGATTCGAGGCGAAATGAAAATGGCCACTTCAACATCCTGTTCAACTTTCTCCACAATCTGAAATAGCTTTCCCAATTTCGGTATGCTGCTTATGCCGGGGACGCGACTGATACGATCCACTGTTTGTCGTTGCACTAATCCACCTATGACGATTGTGTGGCCGTCTCTGACTTGGACACTTGTTGAAACCACGCGCCGGTTGATGATGGGAAAACCATTGCCACCAGGACTGGATCCTGCATCTCCGTTTCGGATATCCTCGCTGACTTCCGCTTTGGCAATCTCTACCGCGACCATATCCCCGTGGACGCGGGGAATGATCTCCAAAGAAATTCCTGCTTCGACTTTTTGCACGTCTTGGCGAAAGAAGACATTGGAAGCATCCGGTTGCAGGTTAAAAAAAGTTTCACGATTAAGCGAAATTTGTGCCTTCTGACCGTCCTTGGTCGTGACTCGCGGTGCGGCCCGGATTGTGACGTAACCTTCTTGTGCAAGTAGACGCATAAAGGCGCTGGTAACCGCAAAGTCGGAGAAGATATTCTTTATGCCGTGCCCGCTGATTGAGCCCGCCGTCGCCAAACCTGTCATGCCAATTCGCAGCGACTGGATATCATCCACGCCAACGACGTGCCCCCAATCCAGCCCGAATCGAAACGACGAATCAGGAGAGGCGACGCAAACGATCGCCTCCAGTTCTACCTGAGGAATGGGCTGATCCAGTTCCGCAAGCCGTGCGATAATCTCATCGGACAATCGCATTGGGGCTTCGATGACGGCCAGATTGCGCTCCGCAGAGGTTTCCACAAATTGCTGCAGTCGTCGCGGCAGGATCTCCGTCAATGACTGAATGTTATGATGCGCGGGTCGGAAAGTTGTGCGGTGAGCGATTTTGTAAAAGAGGGGCGAATTCGGGTCTGGCGGCGCGATGATGTATTCCTTGCCACGTTTGACATATTCCAGACCCAAGGGAAGGAGGATTTTCTGCAGGGCAACGTCAAACGATTCGCCGTCGATTCGCGCCGTCACCAAGCCGCCGATCGAATCGTCAATGACTACCGAAACATCCGTGTAGGCGGCTAGCATCTGCAAGGCATCGCGAATATCGGTTTGGTCGAAAACTTCACTTATCTTGGCATGGTCACCCGGGGCATCCGTTCCTGAATCGTTCGGGTTAGAAATCTTTGGCAATCCACCCACGAAATCGGGAATGCTTCCAGCGAACACACCCTCTTCGCCAAAACCATCAGCAGGCTGAAAAAATTCTTCGGGCGGAACCGTGTAGGGGCCATCGATGCTACGATCCTCCACAATTGCTTCGGCTTGAGCACTGCGGAGTGTTTGTATAACCATTGCCTCACGATACAAATCGGTGATGGAACGTCGGTCAATCTGATCGTCGATGCGACATCCCAGCCCCACGCACAGAAATGCAAGCGATCCCAGTACAGAACGTCGGTGGGATTGAATACGGCGGCTTTTGCGGGCGATCATCGTGACCTGGATTCGACAAACTACCTGCCCCAGCAGCGTCAATGGAGTCGTGTTGTTCCGGAAAGATCATTGCCCCAATCCCTGGAAAGGATCTTGACCTGCTGTATACCGCGACCCGCCTACGAGAAGCAAGGTTGTTTTGTACTCCGATTTACAAGTAAACGTTGCGGGTTGTAAATAATCTGGGCTAGCAATGCGATATCAATAACCGTCCGTCTTGTCTGGCCCCCACCACCACGCATGCGCGCAGCGGGGACAGACGTGAGCGGGATCGGCAGGGGGCTTCGGCTTGTGATGTCGCACTGTTTGGTTGGCATCACCCTTTTCCGGGGACGTCCAAAAAATGCGGGTGGTAATAGCCTGATGGTAACCGTTCTTTGGCGACCTCCAGCAAATGTTGGTGATGGGTAAACATGATGACTTGCGTATCTTGGCTAAGTTCCGAAAGAACCTCCAACGCCGCCGCCGCACGATCGTCGTCAAGCTGAATCAAGATATCATCCGCAATGAGCGGAAAGGGGCCGGTTTGTCGCAGATGATTCTTCAGGCTTGCTAGGCGTAACGAGAAAAACAGTGCGTCGGCCGCGCCATCGCTCATTGTTTTCACATCGACCTGCTCCTGGTCACGCAAACCATAGAGAACGACCTTGTCTTTGCTATTTTCCCCACATTCAGCACGTAATCCGGAGTAGGCTCCCAAGGTCAGCCTGGAAAAGATCTTCCCTGCTTCCACCAATAGTGGGTCCTGGTTCTGCTGGCGATATTGCTCAATCGCTTTGGTCAACGCGATTTCTGCGATGCGAATTTTTGTGTATTGCAACGCATGGTCACGCAATTGAGCAAGCTGATCGTAAATCTGCTGCTGCAAAATAGCAGCTCGGTCGCCACCATCGATCTGCCGGACGGCCGTTTTCAACTGTCCCAGATGTTGCAAGTTCTCCGTAACCCAATGATCGTGGGATTCTATTTCCGCCGTAAGCTGCTCCACCTGCATCCGTACCGAATCCGGGTCAAGCGTTTCGACGACCTGTACAAACTCAGCTAAGGGCATCGTTTCAGCTAGGTCCTCCATCTGCGTTTGCAGCGTTGCAACTTGATTGCTCAGCTCGCGACGCAACTGCGACTTCCGCTCCAGTTCCGGAAGTTGTTCGTGACACTCGCAGTTCAGTTCGCGACACAAGCCCCGCAGAACTTCGTAGGCTTCTCGCTGAGCCTCCCGCTCGTTGATTAAATCGTGACGCAATCGCTCCAAACGCTGCTGTCGTCCCTGCTGCTCCGTCGCGAATGCTTGCTGCTGGTCCGCAAGACGGACAAGTTGGCCGATAATTTGTTCCGGCGTCTGATCATCACTACCGATTTCAAACTGCTGCCGCAGTAGGCCGATTTCATGCTCGAAACGCTGCACAACCGCCTGTTTGGCCTGGATGGTGTTCTCTCGTTCCCGCATCTGCTGATGAAGGTCGTGCAGTTGGTCCAAATGCCGTACAAACTGTTGCACCGCGTCGGGCTGCAAGCCCTCCTGTAATGGGACTTGCGACCTCAATTGCTGCCATTTTTCATTCCAGCGGGCGAACGCACGACTGGCTTTTGCGCGATTTTCTTTCGCCTCATGCGTCGTCTCCCGCAGGGATTGCAGCTTGGCCTGCTGTTGAGCATGTGCCCTGGCGTGCTCCCGCAACCGCTCGCGTTCGGTTTTCGCGTGATCGTACAGACGCAAAAATTCCTTGCGATTCATCGCGGGCTCCCCCGGGCTGGCAGATGCTTCAATCCGCAATGCCTCACGCAGATCCTGACAATGGTCGCTTAGACGATGCTGTTTAGCAATCAAGTCGTCTCGGGCATCCCAAAGCTGCTCACGCAGTTGTTGTAAAGCCTGAAAGCGGTGCAGCCAGGCCTGCATGACCTCCGGCGAATCCGGTTGAATTCCCGCCGTTTGCCACAGATTATCCCACCGCCGCTGAAACATCTCCACGTTCGTGCTTGCCTGTTGGCATTGTTCCTGCAACCTTTCCTGCCTGACTTCCAGCACGCTGTGTTGCTGTTCGGCGGCGGAACGCTGCGCAACCAAATCGGCTTCGCGACGGAGGCGATCCACTAGGTTGTCGGCTTGTGCGATCCAGGTACCTAGCTGCAACCAGTCGTTGATTGTCAAGTCATTTTTCCGAGCCAATTGCTCAAGATGTTGATCACGACTCAGACGGGCACTAAGCAATTCCTGTTCACTGGGAATATTCTGGTCCTGCCTTAGCGACCGCAGCGACGACGCCACCTGTTCCCGTTGGGTCACGGTTTCCCGTAACTGTGTCTCCATTTCAACGGAATGCCTCAGCGCAGCCTGTAACTGGTCACCGAGATTCTGAATCAGGGGCTCCGCAGGAGGCTCCAGTGCCAACGCTTGCTCTAAAGTCAGCGAATCTTGCGATCCGGGAAGTTGCTGCAAAATTCGTTTCGCATCTCGTTCAAGCGTCCGCACGCGCTGGTGCGCGGTGGCAATCTGCTGCCAAAGGTCTTCGGGAGCGCCGATACGTTCCAGTAACTGGCTGAACCGGCCATCCTCTTCCGCAGGTGGGATGCTGGCTAATTTTTCTTCGCAGGCGAGAAGTCTTTTGGACTGCCGCTCCAACTGCTCTTCAGCCTCAGCCAGCGATTGCTCCACACGGTTGAATTCTCGCAACAGTTTATCCAGATCGCCACGCAACCTTGCCGGGATTTCGAACGACAGGTAGGCTTGCTGCGAATCGTCGATCTCCAGCAACTTCAGCGTTTGTTGGCTTCTGGCATGCAAGTCGTCTTGCGAACGCGAAAGATCCCTCACCTCCTGTTTGGCCTGCTGATAACGTGAACGTTCCTCCGCGACCTGGCGAATGATGCGGAACTGTTGGGGATCCCACGTCACCTGCGGAGTCTCTTGGATGGTCTGCAGCAGGCAGTCGATTTGATTCTGCAATGCCTGACAGCGTCCCGCCGCACCATGGTGCTCGCGTTCGGCGTCGCGACGACGCACCGGGAAGTCCTTATCAACCAGTGGTATGTTGCTGACGGCCTGTAATTGCTGCTTCAATGCTTGAAGTTTTTGCAGGTACGGCACGGCTTTGATGCAGCGCTGCAGAAACGCTCGCTTGCGCGACTTCTGTTCTTTTAGTTCGCGTCGTCGCGTTACTTCCGCATCCAACTGGTCACGCTGCTGAACCTGTTGCAGGTAATCTTCGGGACGGATCGTTGCGTGCTCTCGCTTATCTCGCAGCGTCTTCAGTGCCAGGAGTTGTTGATTGATCTTCGGCCGATTCCCGCGTGTGAGAAACAACCCTGAGCGTTGGCTGTGTAAATGGTTTTGAATATCCCGCAAACGTTCCAATCCTGCCCCGGCGGCGAATAAGATTTGCCCTAAATCGCCATGTCCTTTGACAATCGCCCTGCCACCTTCCCCCAGTCGTTGGTGCGTTAAGCCAAATTGTTGTTCGAAGGTTTCACAGTTCAGGCCTTTCAGGATTTGTTGCCATTGGTCTTCGGCGATGGGTTGGTCGCGGTCATCACGCAGTGTGTTCAAAATTCCCTTGCGACGAACGCAACGCAATGTTTGTCCCCCCAGGTCAAAGGTGGCACCGATCCGCAGTCGTTTGTATCCAAAACGATAATCATCGGTCGTCTGGTTTTCGATTCCGAACAGCAACCCCGTGATAGCTCGCAGTGCCGTTGACTTTCCAGATTCGTTGGGCCCGTAAATGACATGCAGTTGCCGTGGTCCCGCGGACAGATCCAGCGAGCAATTTTCAAAGCCCCCGTACGCCAGGAGGTCCAACCTCAGAAACCTCATTCTTGTCGCTCCTGCATCAGTAATTGCGACTTCAAAAACGCCTCGCTTTCGGCCAAGAGTTCAGCCAAAAACTGGTCTTGATCCAATTGCATCGGCTCGATCGGATCAGCAATTAATTCCACCGGTAACCTTTGATTCAAAGCTGCCAATTCCGTCTTGATCTCCGCTAATGTTTCGTTAGTGTGAACCGATTCGAAGAACCGTTCCACGCATCCCAGCGGGCCCAGAAGTTCAGTTTTGTCACGTTCCACCACTGGCTTGGTTCGCAGTTTGACCGTTTCCAGCCATGCATTTCCCCGCCCTAGGTCGATGGCTCTGGCGCGCAATCCCTGTTGTAGCGCCTCGTGATCATGGTGCAAACGCTGATGGAGCACGCTGCGACCAAAGAGGTTGATGCGGTGAGCCAACAGGCGAGACGCTGCCTGGTTGAGATTCTTGTCCAACCAATCGGCGTACCACTGATGGATATCGTCGATTGAATCAAGATCAGAAACGTCCAGTTCGGCAACCTGCCAACGCACCACGTCTAGCGGTTCAAAGCGGACTCGGGGGGTGAACTTCGCATCAACATCTACAATTAAGCAACCCTTGGGACCCGTTTCGCGCACGTGCCGACCCTGAATGTTCCCGGAGAACCAGATGGGAGCCGCGAGGGGATCGTCGGCATCGTGGTGTTGGCCGCGCTGATGGATATGCCCCAGCGCCCAGTAATGGTACTGTTTATCCATCAGATCGATAGGCCTGCAAGGTGCGTAGGTGTTGTGCCCCTCGCTTCCGGTAAGGCTGGTGTGCAGCACGCCGATATTGAACAAACCTGGCTCGGCGGCAGGATACTGCGTCACCAAATTCTCTTCCTCGGCTCGATCGGCAAACGATCGTCCATGGATCGCGACGCCGATGTTCTCCAAACAACGGGTCTCAGCGGAATCACAAGACAGCATGATTTCCGTACCGTCGGGATTGCGTGGCAGGGGCAACGTCCGCGTCATCTGACGGGCGGCATCATGATTGCCGTTGATGGCGATGACGTAGACGCCCGCATTGGTCAATTGGCTGATCTGGCGGACGAAGAAAAGCCCCGTGTTATGGTCTTGCCAATCACCATCATAAATGTCGCCCGCGATTACAACCAACTGCACTTGTTCACGCAATGCCAGTTGAACGAGATTCTGAAATGCTTTTCGAGGCGCCGAGCGAATCTGTTCCGTGGGGGCTCCCTCATAACGTTGCAACCCTCGGAGCGGACTGTCTAGATGGAGATCGGCGGTGTGCAAAAATCGGACCATAAGTAAACCCTAACGGCGGACGTTCCATTTGCTGGGAGTGCTTCCGGTTCACCTCCGCAGCGCGTGATTAATGACTGACGGATCTGCTTTCCTCCATGAAAATCTCTCCCGACCATTCCCGCCCCGAGGGGCCCTGGGAAGGCAGGCAAAACCGCCAGTCAACAATCTCGCGTTGCTTGCCACCCGGTTCCATTGCGTCGCGGTGTAGCCGGGGTCGGCTGCAATCGCACCACCTTCTTTACGGGAGCGGGGGGATCGGGCGGCAACGCCGGAAGCTGATTGTACCAGTCTTCCGCTCCTTGGCTAAACCACGGACACGGGGATTCGCGCGGATCGCTATCACACCCCAAAGCAGCGTATAGCAACATTTTCGCGTTTTTCTGACCCAGCGTCGGCTTATCAGCTTTGGTGGTAGGCTGGACATACATGTACAGCCCGTAACGCGGACGGGTAACCGCAACATACAGCAGACACAACGACTCGCTGACGGCCTGATAGGCTGACTGCCCGAACGCTTGCTGCCAATTGCGTGGTAAGAAACCCCATTGTTGCTTGCCGATGAAACGCAACATCGCCTCGGGGGCATCGCAGGGCGAGGGACGACGCGGAACGCAGCGGATGGCACGCGCACCAAGCGCCCATTCCAATTCCGGCAAGACCACGGCATCAAATTCCAAACCTTTGGCTTGGTGGATCGTCATGACTCGGACCTGTGCCGGTTGCGGTTTTTCCACTCGCTGCAACTGCACCAATTCGACGAAATCACGAAGCCGTGGTTGTGGGTTGTGTTCAAACTGCTGTGCCAGTCCTAGCAACTGCCGCATTCTCAGGCTGTCGGCTGCGTCGCAGTGGGGGGCCAAACTGTCGCCCATCGCTCGCAACGCCCACACTAACCCCTCACGCTGGACCAAGCCGCGCACAGCGGAAGCCGCCAGCAAGCCTTCCTCCGCACCTCGCAATCCTTGGAACAAGGGCGCATGTGCCAGCGGCGAGTGACGGATATGGTACCACCACCGTCCATCGCCGGGATGTTCCGCAAGCATCAATGCGGAAAGCAGCAGTTCCACAGCTCCCGAATCGGTTAGCGGGTTGCCTCCTTCCTGGCTGACCGAGACCCCACGTTTCTGTAGCATATAAATTAAACGACCAACCGTTTGGTTGCTCCGCGTCAACACACCAATCGATCGTTGCGATGCACACTCCGAAAGCTGCGTGATTTGGTCCGCCACATAAGCCTGGGCGTTAACCTTCCTTTCCGTCGCATCCCCATCGCTAGCGGGAACGGTACGCAAGGTCACAAAACCAGGCAACTGGGGATGGTGCGCCTCATGCTGCGGAAAACTTTTGGCAAAATCAACCAGCGCATCGGCTTCATACGCTTCCGCGTTTTCCGGCTGCTGGTGCCGCGTTCCGGCTTGCTTCGTCAAATCATGCCGAGTTAAGTTTTGAAACAGATCCGTCACAACCTGCATGATCACCGGACTGCTGCGAAAGCTTTCCGACATCGAATGCTGCACCACCCCGGAGACCTGCTGGTCGACGGCATCAAAGATTGCCGCCACCCCGCCACGCCAGCCGTAAATGGCTTGTTTCGTATCACCAACGCAGAAGAAACTGCCAGCCATGTCATTGGAGACGCAGCCCTCGGCGTCCGATGGTACGGTCGATTGGTCACCGGCGGCCAGCTTTGCCGCATGATCGGCCAACGGCCGCAGAACCGCCCACTGGTGCGGCGAGGTATCCTGAAACTCATCCAGCAAAACATGCCGAACGGTACCGTCCAAGCGAGCCCCCAGCACACCGATGGACTGTCCAGAGACCCACGTAGCCAAACGGATGGAAACATCGTCAAAACCGAGCGCACGCGCCGATTGCTTGATTTGCACGATCGATTGTTCGTACAGCGACAACAGTTCTCCGGTAGCTTTGGACTGCTGATCCAGTAGCCCCAAATACCAACTGCGTGCATATTCAAACGCGACTTGCAACGCTCCGATCAGAACGGGGGGAACGGGTTTGCGATAGTAAGTCGCAGTTGATACATCGGCGCTCCAGCGTTGTGCGGAGACCACCGGGCCGTAGCCAGCCAGTTCCTCGGGAGCGCGCTGCTGAAGCAGTTGGCCGATGGCCTGCAATATCTTGTCGGCACTTTTATGTCCCATTTCCGCGTTCAACAGCACCCCGGCAGCCTGCGTCAGCTGCGCATTATCTGGCCCAGTTGGTACGCCCAGTGTTCCCCAGGCCTCGGTTGGGCAATTTCGCGAGATCCCGTAGGCCCCTCCCACCACGGCTTCGATCTCCCGTGCCACGGAGCGTTTTACCTCGCCCTTGCTAAGCATCGACAGCAGCGACTGCGTTTGCTGTGGATCGGCACTAGCCAACAGCGTGTTGATCGCGCGTTGACGCAGCCAGACCTCTTCACTTTCGTCCGTTAATCGCCAACCCGGAGGCAAACCCAATTCAAACGGAAACGAGCGCGCGAGCTGTGAAAAGAGGCTATCCAAAGTCCCGATCCGCAGTCGATGGAGTTCGCGTATCAGCAAATGCAGCAGCCGAACGCATTGTTTCTGCGTGATCTCCGATCGTCCCGTCTGCTGTCGTAGTTGCTGCAACGATTGAGCGGTTGGATCAGTTGCCGCTCTGGCCAAACTGGTCAAGACGCGTTCCAGGATCTCCCCAGCCGCTTTCCGGGTAAAGGTCGTTGCCAGGAGGCTTTCAATCGCGGCTCCACGGAACAGTAAGTTCAGTAAACGACCGGTTAACCGGTAAGTCTTTCCGGTTCCCGCCGAGGCTCGAACTAGCAACAGCGGTTGCCAATCGTCAACGGATGCCCTCGCGGTCTGCGAACCCCGAGCGACCCCGGAAGAATTGTCGATCGCGGCCGCACTTACTGAACGCCGCAGACTTCTGGTTGGTTTACTCATCACGCATCTCCCCGAAAGTCATCGGCTTCATCATCTCCCAACAAAGAGGACATGAGCCCCGACTGACAAATCATCGCATAGTCATCGTACGAAACCGGTTGATCGCTCGGGGCAAAGTCGCTGGCCCAAATCCGCCGGATGCAATCAGCAATCACACGATTGGCGTCTGCAAATTGCTGCTCGCTGAAGTCAGCTAAATGAATGCCGGTCTGACGCTCCTGCTGGGCAACGTTGAAGTATCCCAGTTGAACCTGAGCTTGATCCGCGTCGATCCCCAACGCAGGAATCATCAAGCGGTACAAGGGGAGTTGCAGATCCGTCCATTGTTGGCTGCGTGCGTTGAAATGCTTTTTCAGCGGTTCATGACCATGGGTTTTGTAATCCAGAATCGCCCACTGACCCGTCTGCGGATGAAAGTCAATCCGGTCGAATCGACCTTTTAAACCCATCACGCGACCATCGACTTCGATCCCAGCTCCCTGCTGCGGTCCGACTGATGCTTCTGTCTGCTCGATCTGCCAACCTTCAGCCCGACGTCGTGCCTGATGCTCCGCGACAACGCGTAGCCGCCGTTTGGCTTGATCTATCTGTAACTGCACTGCAGCGGCGGGGAACTGGCCAAACTGATTCTGAGCGTAAGCCAAGAGATGTAACATCAAACACTCATAAATCTCCTCTGCCGTTTCTGCTTGACGATGCTCGCGGTGGCGGCCGAAATCTTCGACACTGGCATGAACCAGATCGCCAAATTGATTCGCCGCTAACTCATTGCTATGGTCGTCCAGGGGACGCAGTCCTAGGACATGCCTTAAGTAAAAACGAAAGGGACAGCGTAAGAAATCACTGAAAGCCGTCACGCTCATCACATTCACGTCCGCCCGTCCCGCGGTGGGGACAGGTAGTTGGGTACGAACTTGCGAACCCGACCAGCGACGGTGGACCGGCGCAATGGGGACGGGCCGGTCCAGTAATTTCGTAACACGTCTCGCCACATCGATGCCGTCGGCTGCGGCCAGCAGCCGACTGGGAGGAGTAGGGTTTCCGTCAGGTCCGCGGCGTCCGACAACGAACCGGACCTGTGGACGGGTGCTGAGGATTAACTGCAACGCGTATGCGTCTCTGGCAAAACGGCGTTCATTGTCATTGAGTTTTAATTTGGAGCGCAAACTGCCAGGCAGGAATGGATCTGCGGTGACTGCTTCCGGAACAAAAGGGGCGTTAAAACCAACAACAACCATCGCGGCGGCGTCGTCCAAGGCAAGATCCAACCAGCCCAGGATTTCCACTTCTTCGGCTTTGGCGGGCAGCACAATCGGTGAATCTGACAGCCGCGCCAACAGCATTTCCACCGCCGTGGCGGCAGTCACCTGAACATCCAATGGATCGCTTAATTTTGCAAATCGATCCAGCATGCGATGCACGCGTTGGATCGCGGCTTGCTGTCGGGTATGACCGACACCATCCCCAAGGCCGGAAGTGTCCGTCAAGGCGGAGCTATCTTTCGAACACGGAGAGGTGCGAGGGTGACTATCGTTGCCTGGCTCCGAGGGATAACTGTCTTCCGTCGAACTGTCCGGGTAGATCATGCTGAATACCTGCCGGATCGCTTGGCACCATACCGCTAAAGCTTGCGGAGGGCTGGACAAGGGGGAAAGCCAGTGGGCAACCCGTCGCTTGGCCTCTGCGACCAGCGGGTAGTTTCGTTGTGCGATTAGTGGTATCGCAACATCCAGGCGAGTGGGAAAGTGATTCGCCAGATAGCCATCCAGTTGTGCCAACCACGGAACGTTCGGTCGACGGTCCGAACCAGGCCGCGACTCGGCAGACAATTGCTGATCCAGCCACTGATAAACATCCGCATGACGTACCAACGCGGCGAACGATTGCCAATCCATCCGAGTCCGGAGCAGCGCTATCAGGCTTAGCAATCGTCCCGGTGCGGTTTGTGCCAAGGGCCAGCCCTGTTCGCGATGCGATGCGATCGCAACCTGTTGCAATTCGGTTTCCACAAACGGTACGAATGACTGGTCTGCAACGCCAATGGTGATTTCGTCCGCTGAATACTGCGAGCCGAAATCCGCCAGACTTTCCGCCATCGCTACGGTTTGCTCGAACACATCCGCGGCGCTGACCAGTTGATGGTCTTGGATCGGCAGGATCACCGACTTCCATTCTTCGGGTTGAACGTTTCCGAAGCGATCAAATAGGATTTGTTGCTCCCGCGGGGCTCCGACCAACACATGGACTTGATCCTTTAGTAAATCCAGCATTTGGCAGATCGTGCGATTCATGTCCGCCGTCCCAATCAAAACCAGTTGCCGATCCGTTTGACACGTGTGGTTTTCGATTGCCTGCCGCCGAGAGGTGAAGGGATCGCTGCGGTTCGCATTACGTAACCGATCCAGGTAATCTTCCAATAGTCGGTCCAGCAGTACCCACCTTCGGGATTCGACACTTCCGGAAAACTGCGGGATGACGTCTCGGAACCGTAACCCGTCGGCTGCCAAGGCTTCGTGCAGTTTCCGCACTGTTGCCGCCAAGTCCACCCAGGCAGCAACTGCATCGTCGGGGGGTTGGTTTGGGACCAAGGCTTCCAGCGGTTGGCCAGCAGCGGCCTGCAATGTCTGTGTCCAGGCAAGCGTCTGCTCTAGCTCCAATGCTAGCGGCAGATCTGGTTGATACAGTCTCTCTGGCAGATCTCCAATCGTCAGCACTTGCAAATCAGTTATCGCGATCTGTGCTTCTGCGGTAGCACCAAGCAAGCACTGACGTAGTCGACGTCGTGCACGAGCCGTTGGCACGACCAATCGCAACTGGCTGGCCTCGGGCAGATGTCCGCCAATGATCTGACTGCAA
Organism: Roseimaritima sp.; assembly: GCA_007124075.1. Taxonomy (GTDB): domain Bacteria; phylum Planctomycetota; class Planctomycetia; order Pirellulales; family Pirellulaceae; genus Roseimaritima. The sequence continues at coordinate 1,075 of SLFV01000355.1, read as the reverse complement.
AGATAGCTTGCCGCCTGCGGCAACAATGGCGCATCCCAACCCAGAAAGACGCGTTTCATCCTATTTCGCATGTAATCGCTCCTCGCCGCTGACAGCGGTAATGTGTGTCGCCAATTCTACCGACGGTCCGCGTGGCTAGCTTAGCAGACGATAGCAAGCAATCGCAGCGGCCTGGAGTGGATGTATTAGATACATCTAAGTGGACACCTTAGGTCACAAAAGCGAAAAACAAATTAAGCCTTAAAGGTTGCCGAACCGATCCCACAGTTACGGATGCACAAAAAAATCATCACGCGTATGCATTGCTTGCATTGCCAGCAGGATAATCTGCTGCGGTAAGCGGATTCAACGAATGGCTTTCGCGTGCGGTTGCATTTTTACCGTCGGAGTTGATGCACGAGGCCGGTGGGGGGTTCAATGAATCGATTACAGATAGCACAAAGCGTCAATCGTAAGGAAACGATTTTAGCAGTCTTGCTCCTTTGCTGTTCTGGCTGTGCCAGCAGCGGTGGCCCATCACTGGCGTCGATGAATCCATTCCGATCACAGGAACCTGCTTCTCCTCGCAATGCGGGGGTTATTGCATCCACGGCAGCGGGGGCTCGGGGCCAGTTGAATACGATGTCATCGGCGATGAAGAGTGCTTATGCCAAAACCTCCGAGGGGATCGTCGGAATCTTCGGCGGAGCCAGTGGCGATGTGGTTGACGGTGAGGGCAATCCGATCGCAGCAGACGATCCTTTGCGGCTGGATAATAGGCCCAAATCGATTGGTCCTGAAGTTTTTGTTGCCAACGGCCAACTGTGGGAAACCAGTGGCAATCACGAAAAGGCATTGGAGAATTACACCAAAGCCCTGGGGGCAGAACCAAACAACGCACCGGCGTTGGCCAGTGTTGCCAGGCTGTTGTACCGTCAAGGCAAGTACGACGAAGCGGTGACGTACTTTGAACGCGCAACCAAGGCGTCACCCAACGACGCCACGCTGTACAGTGACTGGGGCATGACCTTGGCCGCTCAGGAGGAATACGACGCTGCGACCGCGACGATCCAGAAGGCCTTGGCGATTGCCCCCG
>SLFV01000346.1 GCA_007124075.1 Roseimaritima sp. | reverse complement strand
GGTTGCGCAAGAAAAACCTCGGTCCACGTTCCTGCATGCAATCGTTTTCCCAATCGCCAAATGCCCACCAAACTTCCCTCGGTCGCGTCCGTCGATGAACTCTTGGGGCCAGATGAAAACAGCATCATTTCCTCTTGTGGCAGCGTAGCGCGTCGGAACAATCGATCCAATCCTTTCAGGGTGATCGTCCACCAAAGACCATTTCCCGCAGATCTGTGAAATGAATCGTTAAACTTGCCCTAATCGCAACGCCTGACAAAAACAGGCCGAGAGTGGTCCCCTCCGTCGCAAACCGATACACTGGGAGCTTCCCCGCATCTCCTTCACAGCCACCGTGGTAAGGTCGTCACCATGTCGCTTCCGCGCTGTACCATTATTGCCGCTTTGCTTGCGTTCCTGCTGGGTATGTCGGGATGTGACAACCGTCCTCCGGCGGAAGGGAACGCGGTCCGAGTGAGGGGGAAGGCTGGCGGCACGGGAAGCGCTCGCTTTCCGTTAGCAGCCGGAATTTATACGGTTTTGGGTATCATGACCGACCGTCAGGACAACTCGCTGGCCAAGGGGAATGTCGAATCAACACTGCTGCAGCACGCGGATATTGGCTGCCTGGTGGGGTTGTGGAGCGCCAACACGCCCGCGATTCTTTCTGCGATGAAGGGGACCGATCGGCTGGGGAAGGTGCAAGTCGTTGGATTCGATGAACACCCGGATACGCTGCAGGGCATCCGCGACGGATCGGTTTTCGGAACGATTGTCCAGCAACCCTACGCGTTCGGCTTCCGTTCAGTCGAATTTTTAGCGGCGATTGCAACGGGCGGCCAGGTGGACGTTCCCCAGTCAGGACGAATTTACATCCCTTATCGTGAGATTACTGCGGACAACATTCAGGAGTTCACTGCCGAAGTCGATGCGATGAATGCGGGACGGGGCCCGATCCTGCCCCCATTGGCAACGCAAGGGGAGCGGATCAAGGGGCTTTCGTTCGCATTCATTACCAATGGCACCGATCCCTTCTGGATATTGTCCCATCGAGGTTGCGAGAAAGCGGCGGAGCGATATCAGGTTGCTGTTGATTTTCAACCCCCCAGCACGTCCACCATCGAGGAACAGAAGCGGTTGCTGGAATCGAACGTTGTGAAGAAATACGACGGTTTGGCGATCAGTCCGATCGATCCCGCCAACCAAGTTGAAATGATTAATCAAGCCGCTGCCGCGATGCCGGTGATCTGCCATGACAGTGACGCACCGGATTCCGAACGCCTATTTTACCTTGGAACCAGCAATTACATGGCCGGTAGGGCAGCCGGCAAGATGGTAAAACAAGCGTTACCCGAGGGTGGGAAGGTCATGATGTTTGTCGGCCTCATGGAGGTCCTGAACGCTCAGCAGCGGAGCCAAGGTTTGATCGACGAACTGTCCGACGCGCCGATTCCAGTGAACTACACCCAGTAACCACCTCGTCTCTGGTGCCCCCGTCCCTCAGTCCCCTCCGGCTGGGTTCTGTCAGGGGATTTGCTGGCGATTCGTGTCACGCAAACGCAACCGATTGCCTCGCCAACGATTTGTTTTAGGGTGATGGAATTCGGCAGAATTGCTCTCGCTTGCCGAATTCTGGCGAGTAATCCAGTTATTGGTCTCCCGATACCTAGCGAGCTAGCGTTGTATCTGCCGCCCACCTTACAATGGCGCACACAGCCCAGGTGACGAGGGATCAGACACGCGTGTGGTAAGATCGCGATCGCCAGTTGACAAAAAGGTTTTCTCATGCGAATTCAACGCCCCCGTTCTGTGCGACTGGTTTTCGTCTACGTGTTTGGAATCATCGCGGCAGCGTCGCTGCCGCCACAATGCCTGGCGTCGCATCGGGATAAACCCAACGTTTTGTTGATCATTGTCGACGATCTGAATGATTGGGTCGGTTGCCTGGGAGGGCATCCAGATGCCAAGACCCCTAACATCGATGGACTGGCTAAACGCGGAACCTTGTTCACTAACGCACATTGCCAAGCCCCGCTGTGTATTCCCTCGCGTACGTCATTTTGGTCGGGACGCTACCCGCACAGCACGGGCGTTTATCTGACGGCTGCCGAAAAGCTGGCCGATGACCCCCAGTTCATTGATGGACACCTGCTGCCGCAAGCCTTTGCAAAGCATGGGTACCAAACCTACGGAACTGGAAAACTGACGCATGGCTTTCCACTTCAGCGCGTATTCAAAACGACTGTCAGAAGCGGCAACCAAACATCCCCGTCGCAACCAGGCCATGCGGACAACTCCCGGCAGACTGACACCAGTTCGGCAGCGCCACTCTTCAATGAGTTTGAACACGCTTGGGAGCTTTTTCATGATGATCACGCGGAACTTTACGAAGGGCACGCAGTCGATTGGGCCTGCGAGCGGTTGCGACAACCAGCGAAGCAACCCTTTTTTCTTTCTGTCTGCTTGCATCCCTGGGAAATCTCGAGCCAGTGGGCGGACCTGTTCCCTTTGCAGGAGATAACGCCACCACCGATTCCATCAAAAGAGCTTGACGGCTTGCCCGAAATCGCCAAACAAATCTACGGGTTTCCTTGGGCCTCGGAAACAAAAGAGCTCTCGGAGAAGGGCAGAGATTTGCGGCTCCAGTTCACTCAGATATACCTGGCCTATCTTGCATTGGTTGATCACCAAGTTGGTCGGGTGTTGGAAGCGTTACGTGATAGCGGTCAGGCAGACCATACAATTGTCGTCCTGACCAGTGACCGTGGTATGCACGTTAACGAAAAGCACTTGGTAGACTCACCCAGCTTGTGGGAACGGGCGAGTAGCGTGCCGCTGATCATTGCCTTGCCTGAGCAGCAGACCGGGGCGCGCTGTGACGCTCCGGTAGGCTTGATCGATGTGTCCCCCACGATGCTGCAGCTGTGCGGCCTGCCACCGAATCCGCAACACGAAGGGGATAGCTTGGCCCCGTTACTGGAAGACCCGCAGGCTTGCTGGCGACATGCAACACTGACGACCTACGGTTGGGGAAATCATGCTGTCCGCTCGCAACGCTACCGTTATATTTGCTACGAGGATGGTGCGGAGGAACTGTACGATCACGACACCGATCCTCATGAACGCGAGAATCTTGCAGATGCACCTGAGATGAGGTCGGTGTTGTGGAAGCACCGGTCCTGGTTGCCAACGATCGAAGCCCCCTATCATCCGTCAACCGTGATTTCCCCTGGCAGCCACCATGACTGGTTCCAGGAGGCTTTCCAACGGCATGGGCTGACCGGCGACGACGCCGATCTACCAATTTTTGACGGGGAAACCTTGGATAATTGGATGACTGGTGGAGGGAAAGCGGTACCGCCGGGTTGGCAAGTCGAGGACGGGATCATTCGCTTACGGAGAGATTCGGGACCGGCGGGAAACATCATTACGCGGCGGGAATATGGTGATTTCGAATTGTCCTTTGAATGGAAAGTAAGCGCGCGGGGTAATAATGGGATCAAATACCGAGTCCGAAAGTACGGTAACCAATGGCTGGGCCTTGAATATCAGTTGTTGGATGATCCGAAGTATGTCAACGGTCAACCCTCCGGCAAAGGAAGTACAGGATCGATTTACGCGCTGTACGAACCCAATTTGGAAAAAATTTTGCTCCCCAACGATCAATATAACCACAGCCGGATCGTGGTACGGGCCAGGACGCTGGAGCACTGGTTGAACGGCAAATTAATCACATCCGCGACAGTGGGCGACGAACAGTGGGAAAAACGGGTGGCGGCGAGCAAATTCAGTGACAAACCCAATTTCGGTCGGAATCGTTTTGGCCGGATCATGATCACCGATCATGGCGGGCAGGCTTGGTTTCGCAATCTG